>JAAYOK010000005.1 GCA_012520355.1 Bacillota bacterium
GCCCTCCAGGGTAAAAAACGAGATTCCAGCATAGATCAAGAAAAGGCAGAAAAAGACCAGAGAACCAGAGACGACCATCAGAACTAAGGTGAAAATCTTGTCCCATGTCCACAAGACACCGCTACGGGGGAGGGCATAGGCAAAGACCAAGACCGCTTGGATCACGCGTCCAAGGCGTGTAAAGTCGATCTTGGCCATCAAGACCTGTCGAATCAGACCTTGGGGCCTCACCAAGACTCGATCGAACTCACCATTTGCTAACATGCGGGGAAATTGATCAAAGGCCCGACCAAAGCACTCAGCGAGAGAAAAAGACATTAAGACAGTGGCCAAACAGAGCAAGACTTGGGGAAAACTGAAGCCTTCCACTTCGTGAAATCGCTCAAACAAAAACCAGATCCCAAGCAAGGACGTAAACGATACCGTAAACTGGCCTACGATGGTAAAGAAGAACGATGTCTTGTATTGCATTTGGCTCTTAAGGTGCATGCTGAAAAACTTTGCGTAGAGACCCATACTATCCCCCCTGTACCACCACTTTTTGTAAAGCTCTCTTCATCATCTGTCTCCCTATGCTAACAAGAACAACGAACCAAGCGAGCTGTAGACCGATCCCGCTCAGAGCACCCGTCCCAGAGATATGCCCACTATAGATGCGAAGCGGCATGTTTTGCATCGCGGCAAAAGGAAGCCGTTCAACTACAGCCCTTACCCCTTCTGGGAAGAAGGGCAGAGGGAGAATTCCCCCTGCGAGAAAATCAGCTAACATAGCTGCAATGATCCGTATCCCTACCGGCGACAGGGTAAAGAAAGTGATAATATAGACAATCATTGTATAGGCCACAACCACCCCTAGGCTCAAAAAGAAGGAGAGACTAAAGAAGGCAAATTGAAGACCACTCGCTGGTAATGACATCCTTAACGGGGATGGAACCAAAAAGGCCACCAAGAGGATGGGTAGGGAACGCAAGAGAGCTCGGGCCAGACGATTGGCTACCGATTGGGCAAACCAACGGTTGTACAAATCCAGGGGGCGCACCAGTTCATAGGCAATGGTTCCACTGGAGATGGCCTCGAAAATCTCGTTTTCGTAAAACCAAACCATAAAGATGGCCAAAAAAGCCTGTTGGATCCAAATGTAGGTTACAACTTGCGAAAACTCCATGGGAAAGGCCCCTGGATTCGCCCGGTAGAAAGCCTGAAAGGCCAAAATCTCCATAAAACCCCAGGCAAACTGGGTTGCCATACCTGCGATGGCTGCTGCTCGATACTGTAGACTATGGGTAAAACGCATCTGAAAGAGAGCTAGATACTTCGTCATATCTTGTACTCCTGATAGAGGCTGGCTACCATTTCCTCGGCACCAACACCAGAAATGGAAAGATCCAGGAGCTCCACTTGCTCTGCTAACGCACTGATGACCTGGGATACAGTACGCTTTCGGGGGTCAAGTTCGAGAACCATACGTCCTTCCCGAACATCTACCACGTTCAGACCAGGGCCAAGCCTAGGAGCCTCTCCCCTATACTCCAGAGTGATGGTTTTCCGCGCCGTGGATCGTCTCTTTAGTTCTGCCAGGCTTCCATCTAGGAGAATCTGGCCGCGGCCAATGAGAATGATGCGCTCTGCCAAGGCCTCGATATCCTGCATATCATGGGTTGTCAGAATTACGGTTGTGCCCCGTTCCTTGTTCAGTTTTTTCATGAACTGGCGTACAGCGATTTTGGACACCGCATCAAGTCCAATCGTAGGCTCGTCTAAGAAAAGGATCCTTGGTTCATGGAGTAAAGAGGCAGCTAACTCACAGCGCATCCTTTGACCCAGGCTTAAACTACGGGTGGGCTTGACGAGAAGTTCCCGGAGATCCAAAAGCTCCACCAGTTCTTCAAGGTTCTGTCTATAGGCCGCCTCTCCTACACCATAAATATCCTTCAAAAGTTTAAAACTATCGATCACTGGCACATCCCACCAGAGCTGGCTACGCTGACCAAAAACGACTCCAATTGTTGCCACGTGACTCCTACGATCGCGCCACGGTATACGTCCGTTAATCTCACAGGTCCCACTATCTGGATGTAAAATCCCACACATAATCTTGATCGTCGTACTCTTCCCCGCCCCATTGGGCCCGATATACCCCACCATCTCCCCCTCCTTGATGGAAAAACTCACATCCTTGAGGGCTTGGATTATTGTATACTCTCTGGAGAAAAGGGCTTTTACCGCCTCTACCAGACCGGCTTGACGCTGAGCGACGCGAAAGGTTTTGTTCAAATTCTCTACCTGAATCATCCTTTTCCTCCATTCTGGGGTCAAAAAATGGGAGGGTTACTCCAACTCTCCCATTTTAGATCAAAATCCGCTAAAAATCCACAAAAACCCAGTTGAATCCGGGAACTCCTAGAAAACCTCCTGGAGAAGCATGGTTTGATCCCGTCTAGGTCCTACGGAGACAATCTGGATAGGACAACCCACTTGCTCTGCCAGGAAGGTTAAATACTCCTTGGCCGGCAGGGGTAGGTCTGCAAATGTTTGGACCTTCGTTGTATCCACTTGCCAACCTGGTAGCTCTTGGTAGATGGGTTTGCACTCCTTGAGCACCTCGAGATCCGCAGGCATTTGTTCCAGACGTTCACCCCGATACTCATAAGCTACACAAACCTTGATGGTCTCCAAGGCATCGAGAACATCCAACAAGGTGATGGCCAGACCGGTCAAACCATTAACCCGTACAGCATAACGAACGAGTACAGCATCAAACCAGCCGCAGCGCCGAGGGCGCCCTGTTGTGGTGCCAAACTCTCTTCCCCGCTCTCGAATCAAATCGCCAGTAGCGTCGTTGAGCTCTGAAACAAAGGGGCCTTCACCTACTCTCGTGGTATAGGACTTAACCACCCCAATGACTTGGTTAATGTGGTTGGGACCGATACCGATGCCAGGTGCCGCACCTCCCGCCGTGGGATTGGACGATGTGACAAAGGGATACGTCCCATGATCCACATCTAAAAGTGTACCTTGAGCACCTTCCAAAAGTATACTCTTCCCTGCCTGCCTCGCCTCGTGAACCACAAGGGAGGTGTCGGCCAAGAGGGGAACAATGGTCTCGGCATAGGCTAGATACTCCTCAACGAGCTCCTCTCTGATAAAACCAGGATGATCGTAAACCTGTTGGAGGAGTTGATTCTTGAAGGGGAGTACTTGGTCAATGGCTCGTTCCAGGGATTCACGGCTCTTCAAGTCTAGCATGCGCACACCCATCCGCATGAACTTATCCACATAGGCGGGACCAATCCCTCGACCTGTCGTTCCGATCTTGAGTGTCCGTTGGCTTTCTTCCAATTGATCGAGCACTCGATGATAAGGCATGATCAAGTGTGCTTTCTCGCTAACGTAAAGATTCGCGGTGGAGATCCCGCTCTGGTGTAGGTAAGCAATTTCCTCGCAGAGTACCTTGGGATCGACCACAACACCGTTTCCGATCAGACAAGTCGTTCCCTCATAGAGAATACCTGAAGGAATAAGATGAAGCTTGTAGGTGGTATCACCTACCACCACTGTATGACCAGCGTTATTTCCACCCTGATAACGGGCCACTACGTCCGCTTTAGAAGCCAGAACATCGGTAATTTTCCCCTTACCTTCGTCACCCCATTGGGTACCGACTAATGCAACAACCGTCATTACGAATCCTCCTTGTCCACCAGACGAAAGAAGGCTCTGGTGTTCTCCACAGTCTGTCTCACAACATCATCGAAGGTACAGCCATGAATTTCGGCTAACTTCTCCGCCACCAGCCCTAAACGGGCAGGTTCATTGCGTTTTCCCCGAAAAGGATGGGGGCTGAGATACGGACAGTCCGTCTCCAGCAAGATGCGTTCCAGGGGAATGCCTGCTACTACATCCCTGAGCTTATGAGCGTTGTTGAAGGTGATGGGGCCCCCAAAGGAAAAGTAATGCCCGAATTTCCCGTAAGCTCTTGCCATCTCTAAACTCCCCGAGTAACAGTGGAGCAGACAGGGCACATCAGGAAACTCCCCTAAAATGTCCAGGGTATCCTGGGCCGCCTCCCGAGAGTGAATAACTAGGGGCATCTGGAGCTCACGTGCCAGGGCCAGTTGCTCCCGAAAGACGGTGCGCTGGACTTCCCTGGGGGAGTGGTCATAATGGTAATCCAGACCAGCCTCACCGATTGCCAGTACCTTAGGATGTTTTGTCAACTCCTTAATCTGATCACGCAGATCCTCTGTCCAATCTTTTGCATCGTGGGGATGCAGACCAACAACAGCCCAGAGACCAGGAAACTGCTCTGCCAAGTCTACCCCACGACGCGAGGATTTCAGATCGTAACCGACGTTAATGATTGTCTCTACCCCTTCGGCCTTTGCCCTCTTGATGACCTCAGCTAGATCTTCCGCAAAGGCCGGATCGTTGAGATGAGCATGACTATCAATCATCTTACTTGACCCTGCTTCCCGCTGGTATGGCCTGGGAGACAGACACCAGTTCCAGCGTTCCCTCAGGGGAGGTAGCGGCTAAAAGCATACCTTCTGAGAGCTCGCCCCGAAGCTTAGCCGGCTTGAGGTTCTTGACAACAATAATGCGCCTACCGACTAAATCACTCGGTGCATAATGCTGGGCAATGCCAGCTACGATCTGGCGTTTTTCACTGCCAATATCTACTTGAAGCTTCAAGAGCTTATCGGCCCCTTTAATGGGATCAGCTTCCATGATTTCTGCCACAACCAACTCGCATTTCAAGAAATCCTCAATCCCAATAACAACACCTTCGGGTTTTTCCTGAACTGGAGCAGCTGGTTTCTTAGCCTCAGCTTTCTTCTGCGTCTCCTTTGCAGGCTCCTCTTTTTCCACTTCGATCCGGGGGAACATGGGATCGCCCTTGGCCGTCTTCGTACCAGCAGGCAAGAGGCCCCATTTGACATCACTTAGGCTTTTCGCTGCCAAATCGGTCAAACCGAGCTGTTGCCACATTTTTTCACCAGTTTCTGGTAGGAAGGGTTTGATTGTCAGAGCCACAATCCGTAATGTCTCCACCAGATTGTACATGACTGAAGCAAGCTCGCTCTTGTCATCGAGCTTCGCTAAATTCCAAGGAGCCCGTTCATCCACATACTTGTTAGCCCGACCAATGAGCTGCCAAATCTTGACCAAGGCGTCATTGAGCTTGTATTGCCTCAGGCTAGCATCAACCGCATCGCCCAGACTGTTAGCATGATCGATTAAGGCCTGATCAATTGCATTGGGGCTTGCAGCAGGTTCGGGTACGATGCCGCTAAAATATCTGTCCAACATGGATAGAGTCCGATTCAGCAGATTACCCAGGTCATTAGCTAAGTCTGCATTCGTTCTCTCGATGAGGGCTTTGCGTGAGAAGTTGCCATCTTGACCGAAGGAGACTTCGCGCATGAGAAAGTACCGAATGGGATCGACGCCAAATTCAGCGATTAAAACGAGGGGATCCACTACATTCCCCTTCGATTTCGACATCTTGTCACTATCAAAGAGCAACCAGCCATGGCCAAAAACTGTCTTAGGCAAGGGCAAATCCAAGGCCATCAACATAATGGGCCAAATGATGGTGTGAAAGCGCATAATCTCTTTGCCAACCAGGTGTAGATCAGCTGGCCACCATTTTTCCATTAACTCACCCTGCTCAGGATAACCTAGGGCCGTGAGGTAATTGGTGAGGGCATCAAACCAGACGTAAACCACATGCTTCTCATCGATAGGAACAGGAATACCCCAATCAAAGGTAGTCCTGGAGACACAGAGATCTTCTAAGCCACTCTTGATAAAGTTGACCATCTCATTGCGCCGTGTCTCTGGCTGAATGAATTCAGGATGTTCCTCAATGTACTCTAGGAGGCGCGGGGCATACTTACTTAGGCGGAAGAAGTAGCTTTCTTCCTCCACAAGCTCCACCGGCCGTTTGCAATCGGGACAATGACCGTCTTCTAGACGGCTTTCTACCCAGAAGGTCTCACAGGGAGTGCAATACCAGCCCTCATAGGAGCTTTTATAGATGTCCCCTTGATCATAGATCTTCTGAAAGACAGCCTGTACGGCCCGATGGTGCCGGTCGTCAGTGGTACGAACAAAGTCATCGTACTCAATATTCATTTTCTCCCACAAGCCCTTAAAACTTGCCACAATTTCGTCTACATAAGCTTGGGGACTAACTCCCTTGGCCAAGGCGGCCCTTTGAATCTTCTGCCCATGTTCATCAGAACCCGTGACAAAATATACATCACGACCGGCAAAACGGTGCCAACGAGCCAAAGAATCGGCCACCGTTGTGGTGTAAGCATGACCAATGTGTAAATGGTCACTGGGGTAGTAAATGGGTGTTGTCAAATAGAATCGTTCACTCACAAGCCTCACTCCTTTTGTTGATCTGCAAAACAAATCACGACAATAAAAAAGGCCCATCATCCACTCGGGACGAGAGCTCAACTCACGCGGTACCACCCAATTTCGTTGCTGCAATTCACAAGCAACCTCATACTGGTTCGATAACGGGACCATACCGGTGAGCCTACTGCTAGTTCAACTCACAGCTCCTGGATCATCTTCGGTTGAACAATCCCATCAGTTCACAGCTACCCTGACTCTCTTGGGGGAATGCTTCAACGTACTCTTCCAATCATCGCATCGTTTCCAACTACTGAAATTCTAGCCTTTATCCCAAGCTTTGTCAAGAGTAGTGGCAACCCACGAAAAGCATACTATATCTATATTTATGGACAACTGTAGGTAGTCAAGTATGCCAATTGACGAAAGGTGGATTGGCTTGAAAAAGAAAACAGCCCTGCAATTTGCTATTCTTTGCGGCGTTCCCCTTGTCATGGTGCTGGGGAACTCCATGTTGATTCCAGTATTCCCCCAGATGAAACAAGTCATGAATCTAACGCAGTTTCAAGTGGGTCTCATCGTCACCTTCTTCTCTGTACCAGCAGGTATTTTGATCCCCTTTGCCGGCTTTCTCTCCGATCGCTATGGAAGAAAGGTGATCATGGTACCTGCCCTTTTCGTGTACGGTTTAGGCGGGTTGATCTGTGGCTTCGCCGCCCTCTTCCTGAAACAACCCTATCATCTACTCCTCGTAGGACGGGTGGTGCAAGGGACGGGTGCTGGAGGCACGTATCAGCTAGCCATGGCCTTAACTGGCGACACCTTTCAAAGCAGTGAGCGCACCAAGGCCCTGGGTTTACTGGAGGCCGCGAATGGACTTGGCAAAGTAATTAGCCCAATCTTGGGTTCCCTCATCGCCCTTCTTTCTTGGTATGCCCCCTTCTTCGCCTATGGGCTCTTGGCCTTCCCTATTGCCCTTGGCGTTTGGCTCTTGGTTCCCGAGGAACAAGGGAAGCGCTCCACAGAAAGTCTTAAGGAGTATTGGAGGAAGCTCAAGGGTGTCTTCCATGAGAAGGGACGTCTACTTCTAGCAAGCTATCTCGTTGGCATGGTAGCCCTCTTCTTACTCTTTGGAGTGCTGAGCTATGTATCGGATATTCTGGAGTCGACCTACAAGATTTTTGGTCTGAAAAAAGGCTTTGTCTTAGCTATTCCCGTCTTTTCCATGGCCCTCACCTCGTATCTCAGCTGCCTATTCCTCAGTGATAAGCAATCCCTCTGGAAGCCCATTATCGTAGGAGGCTTACTCGCCACCGCCATAACACTAGGCCTACTTCCACTCTTCACAGACCTAGTCCCCTATATGGCCATACTATTTCTTACCGGAATCAGTATCGGGATCTTGCTCCCACCCATCAATTCCCTGATTACAGGTGCCACCAGTACAGATCGGAGGGGCATGATCACCTGTCTTTATGGAACAGTCCGATTCTTTGGAGTAGCCATTGGACCGCCTTCCTTTGGACTCGCAGCTGAACTCGGTCCCTGGTATTTGTTTTTGGGTAGTACCGCAGTTGCCGCCTCCGCCGCGTTGATTGCTTTTTTGTCCATCACCTCTCCTAGGTCAAGCGAATAAACTAGGAATTGAACACTGGAAAATAGCTTGAAATTCCTAGGAGGGAAAGAGTATGCATACCGCCACCAGCAATGGTGCCTGGCACTCGGTTGTAACGTTACCTGAAACGAGGCGCTTAATTAAGCCGCGCTCCAATGGTATTACCATGGTGATCGACAAAGGGCTCGGTCTACGAGAGACCAGGGACCTACTGGAAATGGCCGCTGATCACATCGACTTTCTAAAAATCGCCTTTGGTAGTTCGGCACTGTACCCATCAGAGGTCATGAAAAATAAGATTGCCCTGGCTAAGGAATATGATATTCAGGTGTATCCCGGAGGAACTCTCTTTGAGATTGCCGTCTTTCAAGGTTCCATCAAGGAGTTCTTTCATCGGGCCCGAGAGCTCGGTTTTACCTATGTGGAGGTTTCGGAGGGAACCATCGACCTTCCCCGGGCATATCGCGCCAAGTATATTCGCATGGCTAAAGGAGAGGGTTTTGGGGTTCTTTCAGAGATTGGCAAAAAGGATCCTACCATCAAGATCGATCCAGATAGGGCCATTGAGCAGATCTTCGAGGATTTAAGTAACGGAGCGGAAAAGGTCATTATCGAAGGAAGAGATTCCGGCAAAGGCGTAGGTATCTACAATGAGGAGGGTAAGATCAAGGACGATCTACTACAAACACTTGTCACTGGGGTGAAGGATCATAGTCATTTGATTATCGAGGCGCCCCAAACAAGCCAGCACAACTATCTCCTACTACAACTCGGACCCAATGTCAACCTGGGAAATGTTCAACCCCATGATGTCCTAACCTTAGAGTCGACTCGAGTGGGTTTGCGAGGTGATACGCTGAAGGAGTGTTTGAAGAACGCGCCCCGTTCTTACTAACGCACATCTTCCATAACACCTGTTAAAACCGTGAAAAATGGAATGATTTTCACTGTCAAAAATTGACGCCTCCTTCCAAAACAAGTATAATTAAGATTGCTGACAAGTATTTTATTGGTGAGGAGGGAGATCATGAAATCCACTGGTATTATTCGCAGAGTAGATGATCTAGGTCGCATTGTTTTGCCCATTGAACTTCGCCGCACCTTGGGCATTGGAGAGCGAGATCCCCTGGAAATTTTTGTACAGGAAGATCTCATTGTTCTGCGCAAGTCGTCCCTAGTTTGCATTTTTTGCGGTTCCGACGACAACGTCGAAGACTTTATGAATAAAGGGATCTGTCAGGAGTGCAGGGCCAGCCTCAAGAGTTAATTCTCAAGGCTATCTCATATACCTGATTCTTCGGAAGACGATATTTTCCACTCACCTGTTCAACAGCGGTCTTGCGGCTCAAACCACTGGACATCAGCTGTTCTAAGAGGTGAAGAATATCGTCTTCGCTTTTCTCCACGTCTGAAGCGGGCTCTCCACCCGCAATGGTAATCACAAACTCTCCCCGTGGCCGCTCTGTTTGAAAGTGGTCCAACACTTCTTTCACTCTACCCCGCCTAGTTTCCTCGAAACGTTTAGTGAGTTCCCGAGAAACACTGATGCGACGATCTCCGAGCACATCGAGGAGGTCTTTTAGCATATCACAAAGTCGATGGGGAGCCTCATAAAAGATGATCGGATAGCCTTGCCCCTTGAGTCCCTCAAGCGCTTGGAGTCGATCCTTTCTTCGCCGTGGCAAGAAGCCATAGAAAAGGAACTGGGAACTGGCAAAACCGCTCTGGAGAAAACCCACCAAAGCAGCATTGGCACCAGGCAGAACTTCAAGGGGCAGATCTGCTGCAATGACCTCCTGTAGCAAAAAAGACCCAGGATCAGAAATCCCAGGCATCCCCGCATCAGACACGAGTGCAATCTTTTTTCCCTCCCGGAGTAAATCCAGGATGCGTGCTGTCTTCCCCTTCTCATTGTGTTCGTGCAGACTCTCTAGTGGCCGGCTAATCTGAAAATGATGAAGAAGCTGACCAGTGTGGCGGGTATCCTCCGCCACGACTAGATCAACTTCCTGAAAAACACGTAAGACCCGCAGGGTAATGTCTTCCAAATTACCGATTGGGGTAGGACAAACATAGAGCATGACTATTCACCCTTGTTTTCAGGTTTCGGCTTCGGCTTTCTCCGTCGCGGACGCCTTCTTTTCTTGGGAGCACCTTCGCCCTCAGGCTTGCCTTGACTAGGCTTTTGCTCCTTCTTTACTTCCCGCTTCTCCCCTGTTGCCTTCGGTTTGCGCTTCTTCTTAGGGCGGGTTCGCTTCGGTGGCTTATCTCCTGCCCCCTGTCGCATATTCTTCTCGATTTCCACCGTTTCAACCATCATCTGATAATCTACTTCTTTGATGCTGTCTTCTTTCAGTAGATCGTCATAATAGTCACTTTCTTCCTCGGTTTCATGGTAGAACTCATCTACCATCATCTGCTTACCTTTACAGCAGGTGCCAAAAGCTTGTCTATTGTCTTCATAGACCTGGCTTTCGTACTTGAGACAGCACATTAAGCGACCGCAAACCCCGGAAATCTTGGCGGGATTTAGGGACAGGTTCTGCTCCTTGGCCATTTTAATGGAAACTGGTGCAAACTCACCCAAGAAGGTGGAGCAGCATAGAGACCGGCCGCAGCAACCTAAACCGCCGAGGATCTTGGCTTCGTCCCTTACTCCAACTTGGCGCAGCTCAATCCTTGTCCGAAAAATGGCAGCCAAATCCTTCACCAGCTCGCGAAAATCGACCCGTCCTTCCGCGGTAAAGGAAAAGATTAATTTGCTATCATCTAAGGTGTACTCCGCTTCAAGGAGTTTCATGGGTAGTTTGTGTTCCCCCACCTTGGCGAGGGCAATTTGAAAGGCCTCTTCTGCCCGGGTCCTATTCAGTTCGAGTCGTTCATAATCCTCTTGGTTCGCACTCCTCAAGACTTGCTTTAGGGGTTGAACAACCTCGCTTTCAGGTACTTCTTTCGGCGCAATAACTACTTCGCCATACTCAACGCCACGGGCCGTCTCCACTATACATCCATCGCCAGCTGCAACCTTTAAGTCGCCCGGACTGAAGTAATATATTTTACCGGCTTTTTTAAACCGGACTCCAACAATCGTTACCATTAGGTCAACGCTCCCTTTTTCATCAATAACAGGAGATAACCTAGATAAAAGCGTATTCTGCCGTTAGCGGCTATAGCTTTCTCCGTCTCCATAATTTGATCCATGATCATGATTAGGTCTTCGTTCGTGTACAAAGTACTAATCTCGATCAGTTTCTCTTTATAACTAGGATTATATAAAGGAAGTTCTATGTCATTTTTAATGATTAATACGTCTCGAAACCACTCTAAGAACAATTGTAGTTCGCCCAATACCTTTTTTTGATCTTCGGGCCAGGTCTGGCTCAGTCCCAAGACCTGCGCATAGCTAAAGTCGGGCAACTCCATCAGTCGACTGAGCACCGCATCTCGTTCTTCGAGCAAGGCACCTTGCCAATAAGCCCAAGCCTTATGCAGAGAACCATGGGCCAGTTTGGCAACGGACTGAATCTTTGCGTCGTCTACATCTGAACCGGTTTGGTTAGCCAACCACCTGGCAACATCTCCCTCAGCAATTCTGCGAAACGGTAGGTGTTGGCACCTCGATAGGATCGTGGGCAAGAGAGCTTGTACTTGGGTTGTGGTTAAGAAAAAGTACGTTCCAAGGGGAGGTTCCTCCAAGATCTTAAGGAAAGCGTTGCTTGCCTCTATAGTCATGCGTTTGGCCTCTAAGATAATCCAGATCGAGCAACCCGCAGGAACCATAGCTGCCTTTCGATGCAACTCCCTGATATCATCAACCTTGATGGTCTCATCTCCATCAAGAACATGAATCTCTGACAGGGGACCTCCACGTTTCTTCAGTTCAGAGGCCATGGCCCGAGCTACCGTCTCTTTACCAAGACCCTCCGCACCAGAAAACAGATAAGCATGTCCCACTTTGTTCGTCTCTAAGGCGCGTTTTAGAATCGAAACCGGAACCACCTGGCCAACAATATCATCCAGCGTTATTGTCATCAAAACAACCCACCTCAAATATGAAGGTCTAAAAGCAAGCCGCGGATTTCATCCAAACGACTGACCAAGTCTATGCTACTACTATGCTGGTTAAGAAAATCCCGAGTCAGTTCTTCTAACTTGTGGTCGATGCTTTCAACCAACACCAAGAGACGGCGGCGACCGTGGAGATCATAGACGCTACTCTCCTTCACATCATAGGATTGCTCCACCAGAAAACGCAAGATCGCTCGCACACGCTTCTTGTAGGGCAAGAGATTTTCCAAGATTGGGCTCTCTTTCAAACGACGGGCATATTCGTCCACTTCCTCCAGAGCCACGAGGAGATCGATGCCCCTATCCCCAGTTTGCTCAGTTTCGAGCATCTCTGAAAAAGTCCCTTGCACACCCTGGCTTCTCTTTTGCCTTCTGCTCGGAGATATGGGCTGTTCTCGCTTTGAACCTGTCTTCGCAACTCTCAAATCCGTTCGAACCTCTCTACATCTACACTAAAGACGGTGGCACCACCAACGGAAATTTTCTCTAGGCGAGTGCCGAGTCCACCCCGGGCAAAGGGTATTGTGGGCGAAGGATCACCCTGCTCACGTCGTTTACACGTCCGTTTGATGATTGCCAACACACTTTCTAAGCGTTCGTCTTCTACGCCGATCAGCAAAGTCGTGTTGCCTACGCGCAAAAACCCTCCTGTACTCGCCAACTTCGTGGCCCGAAAGTCATTCTCTGCTAGCGCCTCGAGCAAACCTGAAACATCCTGATCCTGTACAATGGTCACCAGTAGTTTCATTAGATTCTCCCTCCCAACGCCTCCAGTACCCTAGAGGCCACTTCTTCCCGGGTTCCCTGAGCCGAGATAATCCTAAATCGCTTGGGTTCGGCACGTGCCATCTGCAAGAAACCTTCTCTGACCCTAGAATAATATTCTAATGTGCGTTGTTCGATGCGATCGCCCTTGGTCTTGATCAAAGATTCTGCAGGATCAGCATCGAAGTAAATCGTTACATCTGGGACTAAATTTCCGGTAGCCCAGCGATTCACTTGTCGAATGCCCTCCATATCCAAGCCAAGGCCATAGCCTTGATAGGCCAGAGACGAATCGACAAAACGTTCGCAAATCACCGTTTTACCCTGCTCCAGACTGGGGCGAACAACTTCGAACACATGCTGGGCTCGATCAGCTGCATAAAGTAGAATCTCCGTCATGGAATGGAGCTCACTGTGTTCGGGATTCAAAAGCAAACTGCGAATCTGACTCCCTAGTTGCGTTCCCCCTGGCTCAAAGGTATGACAAACCTCATGTCCCTTCGACTCCAGATACTCTTTGAGCAAGAGTGCCTGGGTCGTCTTGCCAACGCCATCTACACCTTCGAGTGTGATAAACGATCCCTTGTACATAATAGATCTCCTTAACGTGTTTTTCTGCAAAGACAGCCATTATCCTCTAATATTACAACCTTCTGCTCTGGCATTAAACCCCTTATTGGCCAACCAATGCTACTGCACCACAAGAGATACTCGATCACCTCGGAGGTGAACTGTTCTCCCGGTGCAATGACGGGTACACCTGGTGGATACGGGGTCAAAAAGCCTCCACTTACTTTTCCTTCTGCCTTTGCCAAGGAAATCATGGCCTGTTCCTGGAAAAAGGCCTCCCGTAACCCCATAAGAATGGGGGGCAGTTCTGGAGATTTTACCGCATAACGCTTCAGAGGCCTCAAACTCAAGCGGTGACGCCGCTTGCTTAAATCCGCTACTGCACCAATAAGTCTTGCTACGCTTTCCCTGGTATCTCCAAGGGAAATCAAGGCCAAGACGGCGTAGTAATCGCTCAGTTCTACTTGTATATTATAGTCCATGCGAAGTAAGCGCTCAACTTCAATCCCTGTCAGGCCCAACTCCCGGAGAGAAAAGACGATTTTGGTCGGGTCAGCCTGCAAATGCCGAGGAAGAAGTTCCACACCTCTGATCGAAGCGAGCTGCTTGCGACATTCATAGGCCAGTTCTAGGGCTTGTCCCACCAAATCTGCCCCGCCTTCCGCCAGTACCCTGCGAACTTCATCCAAGACTGCGAGAAACACCAGGGACGGGCTGGTGGTCTGGAGAGAACGCTGGGCTTCTACCGCCTTGGCATACCATGACTCGTTGTTGAAATGGAGCATGGATGTCTGAGTGAAAGACCCGAGCGTCTTGTGCGTACTCTGTACTACAGCATCAGCTCCACATTGTAGGGCTGTCCTGGGTAGTTCTTGGGAAAACGCAAAATGTCCACCATGGGCTTCATCGACAAAAACCAGAGTATCATATTTCTGAGCCCGCTGAATCAACTCCGACAAATCGGCTACAGTTCCGTAGTATGTGGGATGAGTAAGGACCACCGCCTCTACTGGGTGATCTGCTAAGATATCCTCAATCTGTTCTGGTTGAGGTTGTAAAGGAATGAGCCACTCAGGGTCATAGGATGACGGGACGTATGCTGCTTCTCCCTGGGCCAGCATCATAGCTGAATAAACAGCTTGATGGGAAAAGCGCGGAATCAAGACTGTCCCCCTGGTGGGCATGAGTAGATAGTGTAGTCCCCCAGTTGTACCATTCACCGAAAACATACTGCTCCGAGCCCCGAAGAGCCCTGCGGCTAAAGCCTCTGCTTCCCGCAGTGCTTCTTCGAAATCGTGATCGATAGCAGCATTTTCAATTTCATCGGAAGGATCTAAGGCAAAAAATCCCGAACCCAGGGCAGCTTCGATCCGTTGGAATGGACCTACCTGCAACTTGTGTCCGGGAGTGTGGAACGGAACCACACCTTTCTGCCTATATGCATACAAAGCATCCCAAAATGGGGCAATGTCCTGATTCATACCTGATCACCCTCTATTTGGTGATGATCGCGGGTGCCCAAAAATCGCCTTTGCCACAACAGACGAAAGGCTCGAACTTGCGCGTCATAACTCGGTTCGTCAACGGCTAGCTCCATTAAGCGCGCCTCACAGGCACCACAGATCGCCACATCCCAAAAATTCAAGCAACTGTCTTCCGCCACACTTCGACAAATTAGGCACTCCATACCATCACCTCCATCTATGTTATTCACGTAAGGGTTTCCACGTGTTGGTCCACATCTCCTGCAGTCTTGCTCATTGCAAAAACAGACCTATGACTGAGCCTGGGTTCGTCCCTCAGGCGGAGACAAAATCGGCTGTGGGTCGGTTCCGCGAAGATGGAGGAATTGGATATGCTTAGTGTAGAAATCAAGGAGGCGACGAACCATGACAACATTTACTTTGCTTGAGGCATTTGCCTCCCACAAGAACGTTACGAGTCAAAAGCGGCCTAAGAGACGCCGGCGTATGTTTTCCCAGACCATTATTCGTTTACCTTTCCTCTAGAAAGGGGCAAACTAGGACGAAGCCCGAGACAAAGATCGGCGCTTCGTCTATTTCCGTTTTTAGGAAACTTAGGGGTTGCCTTTATTCGAATGTCCCATCAACTACTTAGAATATCCCCTTTTTTCGCCGGATATCCGTTGACATTTAGCGAATATGTCTGTAGAATAGCACAAAACAAGTCTCCACAATCGCGAGAGTTTAAGCTGAGGTGAATGATGTGAGTAATTACAATCCCTACGAGGAAGTTCTTAGAACGTTAGATATGGCAGCAGAGATGCTCGGACTAAGCGACGACGACTACATCCAACTGAAATACCCTGAGCGGGAGGTCAAAGTCTCTCTTCCTGTGAAAATGGATGATGGTTCCATACGAGTCTTTGAAGGTTACAGAGTACAACATTCCGGGGTCAGGGGCCCCTACAAGGGTGGCATTCGCTACCATCAAAATGTGGATATGGATGAGATCAAGGCTTTGGCCATGATGATGAGCCTAAAGTGTGCGGTCGTTGACGTACCCTACGGTGGAGGTAAAGGCGGCGTTACAGTTGATGCAACTAGGCTCTCCACGTCTGAAATGGAAAGGCTGACCAGGCGATTCGCCACCCGCCTCTATCCCGTTATCGGTCCTCATATCGATATTCCCGCTCCAGATGTAAACACCAATGGCGAAGTCATGGCTTGGTTTATGGATACCTTTAGTACCCTCAGCGGTCAACTCAGTCCTGGGGTTGTCACAGGTAAGCCAGTACCAGTAGGCGGATCGGTAGGTCGCAGAGACGCTACAGGGTGCGGTATCATGCTCATGGTGAGGGAAATCGCCAAGAAGTTGAACCTAAATCTCAAGGGCGCTCGGGTTGCTGTACAAGGTGCAGGCAACGTAGGAGGCACTGCAGCAACATTTCTCCAGCGGGAAGGCTGCAAGATTCTAGGTTTGAGCGATGTGTCGGGTGCAATCTACTCTGAAGATGGATTAGACATTGAAGGAGTTATCACTTTCCTCAGGGCAAAGCGAGGTCGTACCCTTGCTGATTATTCTGCTCCCGATGTAACAAGAATCTCCAACGATGAACTGTTGTCCCTCAACGTAGACATTCTAATTCCCGCTGCCTTAGAAAACACGATTACAGGTAAAACCGCTCCCGGCATCAAAGCAAAGATTATTGTGGAAGGAGCCAATGGCCCAACTACATCTGAGGGTGATTCGATCTTGCAGCAGAACGGTGTAACTGTTGTCCCTGACATCTTGGCCAATGCAGGCGGAGTAGCTGTCTCCTATTTCGAATGGATCCAGAACATTCAAGGCGTTAAATGGGATGAAGAAAAGATCAATGAGAGACTGGAGAATTTGATGGTTAAAGCCTTTAATGATGTCTGGAACACCGCACAAGAGGCCAAGACATCTCTGAGAATGGGGGCTTATATGCTTGCGGTGGATAGAATCGTCACTGCCAGCAAATTGAGGGGAATTGCCTATTAGCCCCAAACGAGGAAAGACCCAAGTCGACGCATCCCAGCGATGATTTGGGTCTTTTTTGTGTAGAGAAATATACCTTGGACTTGTTCATGGGTTATTCGCGACCAAGTCTGGATGGTTCATCACCACGGGCTTGTCCCCCGCCCCTGGACATGGAACCACTGGGATCAAAACAGTCAACAAACCAGGCGAGTAACTCCGTACGATTACTAATACCGGTTTTTCTATAGAGGTTTCGCAAGTGCGTCCTTACCGTTGGCATGGCGATGTGGAGCCTGTCACTGATTTCTTGGTTTGAATAGCCATGCATCAGCAGCTCAAGAACTTCAATCTCCCTTGGAGTCAGAGTCTCTACAAGATGATCGAACTTTTCAGCGCCACCAGAAGAGGAATCCATGGTCACTGCCTGTTGAATGTTTACTGCCTGCTCCTCTCGAGCTGCTCTAAGAATGAACCGGTACAGAGGGGCAAAAACGAGGAATAAGAGTGTTGTTCCCAGTTCTACTGATTGGGAACTGACAAATTGGGCCATTTTGAAGAAGACAAGGATGAGTACCATGACAACGGGCGAGAACGACGGGCGCAGCGTGACATCCCCTTTCATTGCATCAGCCTCAAGAGCTGGTACCTGCATCTGCTCCCAGAGGAGCCAGGCTGTGGCGATGGATAAAGAAAGTGTCAAGATATACGACCGATGCTGAAGCCCACGAGACTAAGTGGATAAAGAACAAAAGGATGATATTAGTGGCAAGTATGGCATGGGCGATGAGAACGCTCCGATTCTTTTCCCGTGCATGTCGAAAGATTTGCCCACATGTATAGGAAATGACTACAGCTGAGCTACAACCTGCCAATGCTGATACAAGGGGCCACATCTGAGAAGGTAGGAAAGAATACCCTGATGTTGCAATTACAATCATCAAGGCACAACTCAGTACAACTCTTCTAGATCTAAGCGAGACGTCGCCCCGGTGAAGAAGAAACGTGCCTAGACCCGCCGCGCAAAGAAAACAGAGGCCAGTAAGATGGACGGCCGATTTGCTGTAGCCAAAACCCCAGATGGGTGCCACAACGATCCAGGCTAGATGTGTGCTGAGAACCGTTGTAGGTGTCCAAGCAGTCTTCACGGTTTGCGCCTCCCCCATGAGAATAAGTGAGATTGTTTTCTCGATCCATTTCTCAAATCCTTCTTTTCTAACTCCCTCAAGCCAACGTTTGGACGTATCATCTCTCCAGATGAACATACAGATCATCCTGAGAGATGATTGCATGCCAAGTTGGTCATTGTTATACTCCTACTAATAACTCTACAAAAATAGGAGAAAGTGGAGGTGTGTAGATTGAAAAAGAATAGGCTGTTCATGACCGTGCTCGTGTTACTCATTTCAATCTTCTTGTCCGGTTGTTTTGGGGGTACCAAGACGCCAGTATTTTACACATTTACAGGAACGGTAGTGGAGGAAGGCACGGAAAATCCCCTGATGGGTGCTGAAATCTCTCTAGGTTCCAAGTCTGTTGAAACTGGTCAGGATGGAAGTTTTCAGTTCTCTGGACTTCTCAGTGGCAAGCACACGATTAAGGTTACGCTTGACGGATACAATCCGGAGCAGAAGGAGATTACGTTAAACGCAAATTCGACCATGAAAGTGGAACTAACAACGGACGGGCCCCTACTGACACTCGACGCTCTTACTATCCCTGATCTTAGCGAGGATGGAGCAGTGGATACAACGTCTATAACTCTTTCTGGAAATGTTCATGACCTTCTTGCTACCAGAGGAGTCCGACCCTTGACCACAGCTATTACCATTAGCCAACTGCAAGCACTTGTCAATGGGCAAATCTACAACATAGAGGTAGAAGAAGATGGCTTTTTTAACCAGGACGTACCGCTAGATCCTGGCGAAAACACCATTCAATTGCGTGTTTTTGATGATCAGGGCCATGCAGGTACCAGTGAGATTCTAAGAGTAACACTTACCCTACCCCGTATTGATTTAAGAGTAATCCTCAGTTGGGACAGTGACGATAACGACGTTGATCTCCACCTCTTTAAGCGACATGTGGATCAGCCGAATCTCATTGCTGACTTTGATAAGTGGGGGTCAGAGCCACAACATGTGTGGTGGTCGAACAAGACGCCAGATGATTTCGGTCCTGATGAGAAGAATAATCCAGTACTCGACATAGATGACACCGATGGATTTGGCCCTGAAACCATCCTACTTGAAGAGGCAGGAGATGGAAACTACCATATCTGGGTACATTATTATAATGATTGGAACGTCGAGGATCCCTTTGTTGCTACTGTTAGGATCATCCTCCACGCCGGAACAGACGACGCTACAACCTATACACGTAGCAAGGAACTTTCGGAAGAATGGGAAGTCTGGTATGTTGGCACGATCAGCATGCCTTCTGGCAATCTCATCGAAGTGGAACCGCAGGAGCCAACTGGACCCGCGGCGCTGTCAAACACTACCTTTACAAAATAGGCTTAAACGAACAAGCGCATAGAAAACGACAGACCACCGACTCTAGCTGGCGGTGGTCTGTTTTTCGTTCTGATAAATGAGAAAGCCCCACGCAACTGCGTAGGGCTTCAAAGATAATCTTGGCAACGAGTTACTCTCCCACCACGAGATGTGGCAGTACCATCACCGCTGAAGGGCTTAACTGCTGTGTTCGGTATGGGAACAGGTGGAACCCCTTCGCTTTTGTCACCAAGAAATTGGTAAAGCGATCGTCTTCCGAGCTCGTGGAGTTTTGCGTAGCAAATACTCCAACGGCTTTAGACTATCCAGACTATCATGTCTAATTGACACTAGCCTGTCTAAAGACGAACCTTCAAAGCTGCACAATATGATTGTGCGTCTCGTAGAGACGCCCTTTGAGTTTCACTTCGTGAAACGTACACTGTCTTCCTCATGAAAGAAAACAAATCTCTAAGTTAATTGTAGGTCAAGCCCTCGAACCATTAGTACCGGTCAGCTTAAGACATTACTGCCCTTACACATCCGGCCTATCTACCTCATCTTCTATAAGGGGTCTTACCAGATTAACTCTGTGGGAGATCTCATCTTGAGGTTGGCTTCGCGCTTAGATGCTTTCAGCGCTTATCCGTTCCGCACTTAGCTATCCAGCCATGCATCTGGCGATACAACTGGTACACCAGCGGTGCGTCCATCCCGGTCCTCTCGTACTAGGGACAGATCCTGTCAATATTCCTACACCCACGGCAGATA
>JAAYOK010000104.1 GCA_012520355.1 Bacillota bacterium
GGCAGTAACGATGCCAACGCCGAGTTCTTAGCAGAGATGCGTGCGTTGATGGATCGGCACAATGTGACCTGGCAAACAGCGGAACTTGGAAAAGTCGATCAAGGCGGCGGGGGTACCATCGCTTATATCCTCGCAGAGTATGGTATGGATGTCGTAGACTGCGGAGTCCCAGTCCATAACATGCATGCTCCCTGGGAAGTCGCCAGCAAAGCTGATATCTATGAGGCCATGCGTGGCTACCGCGCCTTCTTCCAAGACGCCTAGTCCTGCGTCGGCTTTCCCTATGGCTGGGAAACATGGAATGCTGAGACACATATGAGCTTGAAATGGAATTACCAAGTACCTCCAGAGTGGGGGTGCTTTTTCTTTGCCCACCAGCTTTTTGACCTTTGAAGACCGTGAGTAGGGTGTGCATTTCATTTTTGTTTCATTCATATTACAATATTAATAAAAGACGGTGTTTGGGTAATAAGCCGGGATCCAAATGAGAGCGTAGAGGACAAGCCTATGGAAAAGGAAAAGAACTATAGAATATCCATGTTCGGGGAGTTTACTGATCAGGCCATGGAAGACGCGTTCTTAGCAGAGAACCTAAGTGGTTCAGCGCGAATGACGGCATACATTGCCCTTGTCTTCGGATTCATATTGGGACTATTCCTCGTGAACAGCTATTTTACCGAGGGAAGTACTCCTCTGTTTGCACGAGCCACACCAATTAGGTTGGTGTTTGTTGTCATGTCTGTGGTCGTCTTTTTCATGGCAAAAAACACTAGGAATCACCACCATCTCAGGCGTACGATAACGATGTATCAAGCAACGATGGCCATAGTCTATTTCCTGACCCTGATGCAGTATAACTCCCTCACCTACTTCAGTGTCTTGGGTCTCATGGTCATAACTCTGGCGATGTATCTCCTGCCTAATAGAATCGCGTTTTCCCAGATAATTACTGTCCTCTTTAGCATTCTGTGTTTCGCTGAACTGAGCCTGAAACTAGAAGTAATGCAGGCTCATGAGCACTTTAGGATTGTTGCCTATCAGGCCATATTGCTTATCTACTGCAATTTGAACTACTTGTGGGCAGAAACAACGAAGCGAAAGACGTTCATCGCTAATAGAGAGCTTTTGGATCTGTCCATCAAAGATCCATTGACAGGTATCTTTAACAGGAAACGATTTGATGATGCCATGGAAGAGTGGATAAGTGTCTCCGAAAGAAGTGGTAGACCCCTTTCCTTGATTCTATTTGACATCGACGATTTTAAGGGGATCAACGATAACTATGGGCATATTGTGGGTGATGGCGTGTTGAAAGACATGGCCACCACCGTAAGCAAGTCCATTCGAGATACGGATGTATTTGCCAGATGGGGCGGAGATGAGTTCGCGGTTCTTCTTCCTAATACAGATCTTCAACAAGCCCAAGAGATAGCTGAACGGATTGGGACAAGTATTGCTCATAGTTCACCGGATACCTTACGCAATATAGCTTGTAGCTTCGGTGTAGCAGAGTATGAGGACAGTGATACGAAGCAATCACTGCTGCGTAGAGTGGACGATCTACTCCTTCGGGCCAAAGCCAGTGGTAAGGGGAGAGTCATAAGCTAGTCCATGATCTTCGCCTTTGGCGCCGTACCTAATACGATAACCGCATTGCCGACTCAAAAAGAAACGACCGCATCAAAGTTGCCTTTAATGCGGTCACTTACTTTATGTACTAGTTTCCTTGGATCCCCGTCGTTATCTGGAAGAATGGTGCTAGAAGAACCGAACGATGACAATAACACTGAACATGTTGGCGGCGAAGTGCGATAACGTACTGACCCAGGCGTTCTTGGTTTTGTCAAAGACAATGCCATAGAGATCTCCCTATTGACAGGCGACAAACTACTGTGGGACATCTCTGTTCTCATCTCTACGCGACCCTTCTCATAGATAGTCTCAAAGCCTTTACATTGCTCAGACGAGTTGCAGGTGCCAGGCACCGTAGATTCCTTTCGTTTTTGCCAGTCAAGAATTTCTTGACTGGATGGCATCACCGCGCGAGGATGAAGGTAGGTAAGGGATGAAAGGTGGGAAGCTGAGTGACTAAGCCACACAAAGCAGTCCTCAACGTATCAACGATTATGGCTTTATCCATTTTCGGAGACTCTCTGCTCTACGCAGTATTCCCTCTCTACGCTGAACAGCTCGGTGTTCCGCTGGTCATGGTGGGAGTGGTGCTAAGTATCAACCGCTGGATACGCCTGTTCTCAAACCATTTGGCCGCTAAGACATTTTCTACCCATTCGTTGTATGTACCCATCATTCTAGCATCTGTGGGCGCAGCCATTTCAACGGGAATGTATGCTTTTCCCATCGGGATTGTAGGTTTCTTA
>JAAYOK010000105.1 GCA_012520355.1 Bacillota bacterium
GCAGGTGAAGAATTTGAGATTGTAAAGGAGAAGGAGCGGGGCTCCGGTTGGTTTACTTCCTTCGTCATTTTTGTCTTGCTATTTCTCGTCATGCGCCGCGGTCGTAGGTATCCACCAGGTGGCAGTGGCGGAGTTGGTGGCGGCGGAGGTTCACGCCGAACAGTCATCGTGCCCCATATGCCAAGAGGAGGTTTTGGCGGTGGTTCCAGGCCTCCCGGCGGCTTCGGTGGAGGTTCCCGTCCTTCTGGTGGTTTTGGCGGAGGTCGGAGCGGCGGCGGCGGTGCAGGACGCCGATTCTAATTGAAAGAGGAGAGTGAAGGGATGAAAAAAGGAGTTATCGTCTTAATTGTTATTGCAGTGCTTGTCGTTGTCTTAGGATCGAGTGTCATTGGTCGTTATAACCAGCTTGTAGCCTTGGAAGAGACTGTGGACGGACGCTGGGCTCAGGTGGAAAACCAGCTCCAAAGGCGTGCTGACTTGATTCCCAACCTAGTGAACACGGTTCGGGGCTATGCCAGTCATGAAGAACAAGTCTTCGCCGATGTTGCTGATGCTCGCTCCCGTCTCTTAGGAGCCCAGACACCAGAGGCACAGATGCAAGCCAATCAAGGCCTCGATTCAGCTTTGGGCCGACTTCTGGCCATCAGCGAGGCCTACCCCGAACTCAAAGCAGATACAAGTTTTATTCGGTTACAAGATGAGTTAGCTGGGACAGAAAACCGGATCGCGACAGAACGGATGCGGTTCAACGAATCAGTACAGACTTGGAACACAACGATTCGTCAGTTCCCCACCAACTTGCTAGCTAACCTCATGGGAAGACAGGCGAAGCCCTTCTTCGAAGCGGCACCTTCCGCGCTTGAGGTTCCCCAGGTACAGTTCTAAAAGCGGACAAAAAGAGAAGGGCCTCGGGGCCCTTCTTTTAGTATCCAAACATCAAAGGTGGGCTCTTGAGCCCTTCGAGTATCTCTTTCTCTACGGGGGGAATGTTAGCAAGGAAATAGTGTAATACTTCTAAGGCCGCCTCGGGATTTTGGGTGGCGCCCCAGATCACCATCTGACTGAGCTGGGCGGGGTGTTCCACGCCATAGATCACATCGCCAGATTCGTCTTCACCTAAGGGGAGCAGGACTCCTTCAGCCGAAAAGTAAGCGAAACGATCTTCATCCAGGGCAATCACGTCGGGGGCTTCGTTAGCCGCAATCAGGACAACTAACTTGGCATCCATTCCGCCTGCAGGCAGTAACTGTAGCTCAATATAGATATCTTCGCTGGTGGCATTGAAGTTCTCCGCGAGCTGTGTCATGCTTTCCGAAAGCTCATAGTAGGCTTCGCCCATAACCACCACTTTGGTCCGGCTCAGGGCAGGATCAGGTGGTTTCGGCCAGAAAACCATAAGCAGGATCACGGCCAATACACCGAGAACTGAGGCAATGATCACCTTCTTGGAGACAGGGGGAGGCGGACCATCACCTGGTGGACGCTCGCCTTTAATGGCTTGAGCCACTTGGGGACAGCCTGTTTTGCCGCATCCTCCCTTATCTCTCCAGCACTCCACATGGTGTACGGAGCGACAGCGAGGGCAAACCACAACTTCATCTTGGCTGTCGATGGCGTCCTCGCAATAAACGCAAGTCTGTCCTGTATGCAGTTGGCCTTGTGAAATTTTTTCTAGATTTCCCTTCATTCTACTCTCCCCAAACGCGCAAAATCGTATAGTATGATATGATTATCATTGTAACACTTTCTCTCGGCTCTGCCAACAAAGGCGACTCGAGAACCAAGGAGGACGCGGATCTGAAACCACTTGTAACACTCTATACTGATGGGGCTTGCAGCGGCAACCCCGGACCAGGCGGATGGGGAGCTATCCTCTTGTATGGTCATGACGAAAAGGAACTCTCGGGTTTCGAGGCAGATACTACGAATCAGCGTATGGAAATGCTGGCAGCCATTCGAGGTTTGCAAGCGCTCAAGAAACCTTGTCGAGTCAAGCTCTATTCTGACAGTGCCTATTTGATCAATGCCTTCACCCAGGGCTGGATTGCAAATTGGCAAAGAAACGGCTGGCTGAACGCGAAGAAGGAGCCGGTGCGCAATGCAGATCTATGGCGGCAGCTGATTGACCTAACGAGGCTCCATGATGTGGAATGGATTAAGGTCAAGGGTCATAGCGATGATGAATTGAACAATCGCTGCGATGCATTGGCACGTGGCGCGATTGAAGCACAAAGGTAGGGATGTGGATTGCTGAGAGATTATAAAGAACTAATCGAAGAGATCAGCGAAATCACCACAGTCGATGGCTTTGTTTCTTCCTGCCTAGAGATTAAAGAGAGCATGTTTTTCTATGAGCGAGACCTCATGCTGGCGGCCTACAGCGCATCGTTGGAGTTGTTGGCTGTTGCAGCACTGTTAGCGGCAGCCTTAAAGGGTAAGGGCGAGTTGATGAAGGCCCAGA
>JAAYOK010000106.1 GCA_012520355.1 Bacillota bacterium
ATACGTGCCTAGTAGTAGAATTCCACATAGCCCCGTAATCGTTCTGATGTTGAAGATTTCCCGCGCAAATTGCCCGCTAAACGGCGTCTTCGTAGTCAAATAACTGAGATTGCTGATGGCAAATACACTAATACCGATAATGTACGCCGAAAGCAAATGGCTACTTTCAACGTTCAAGACACTGCTACGCTGGGTGTAGCGCTTAATGGCCAACCAAGAACCAGCGTAGATTGTGGCATACACCCCTATGAGTAATAACACTGTGGACAAATCCGGCGTGACTTTGTTAGGCCACAAATAACTGTGAATCTGCCACTCCAGGGAAGCAGTAAACTCCGCAAGTACAAAAGCATGGATGGTGTAGTAGCCGGCTGCCGCCAACGTTACTGAACACGTGGAATAGATAAATAAGAACATTAAAAGCACTGCAAGGGCCATGTATACTACCCACATGACACCAAGCGCTTCTTCCGTCACAACAAGAAAAGTAGACTGGGCAACCAGAAAAAACAAGCTAATAATCGCCAACTTAGGAATAGAAAACCGAGTCTTACCAACAATTATGAAGACAAGGCAAGACAACCACTCAGCCAGAGCTGTATATATTCGCGGAATATTCGCCAGATCGGCAACCATATCTATCACCCCTCAATGAAAGAAGTAAATGCTTTCATGAAACTTCCCCTGCGGGAACGGCTCAACGCTAATTTGACTCCCTTCACTATAGCGAAACCGTTCACGATGGCGTCAACATGGCGCAAATTAATCAAATAGCCACTGTTGCCCCGCTCGAAGTATTTGTCTTTCAATGATTCTTCAACGTTTTTTAATGTACCTGTCACTTTATATTCGCCTGAGGATGTATGATAAAGCAGGGAGTTGCCTTGGCTTTCAATGTAATAGATGTCCACTATATTGAGTTTCCGTATCCCTGCGCGGGAGCTAATAGTAATATGCTGTTCAGGCGGTTTGCGCACCCTGGCAATCGCTTTTTGCAAACATTGGCTGAACGCAAAGTAAGCGATTGGTTTTAAGACATAATCTAGGGCCCCGACAGAATATCCCTTTATCGCATATTGGGCCATATTCGTAATGAAAATTATCACCACCTCTTCATCTACCTTCCGAATTTCCTCCGCGGCGGTCATACCATCTAGTATAGGCATTTCAATGTCCAACAGAATAATGCTATAGTCTTTGTTGTACCGGTCGACAAGCATGGCCCCATCAGTAAAAACGTCGGCTATGATTTCGATGCCCGTTTCTTGTTCATAACGTTCTAAGTACTCAACTAGCTGCTTCACATAAAACTC
This sequence comes from Bacillota bacterium, assembly GCA_012520355.1. Taxonomy (GTDB): domain Bacteria; phylum Bacillota; class Limnochordia; order Darwinibacteriales; family Darwinibacteriaceae; genus UBA5420. Next base: position 1,314 of record JAAYOK010000106.1, read on the forward strand.
GTCATCCTCTACGATGGCGATCCTTACCATTCTCACACCTCTTCCTTAGAGAACTCGCTTGTCCCCTTCTAGTAAAAGGGCGGGAACTCCTCCTGAACTGGCTTGATAAAATCTGCTGGACGCATCCCGCTAGTTCTGCCCAATAGACCGTCCGATTCGTTTCTGGAGAAAACAAAAAAGACCGCAACTTGGTTGCAGTCTTGATATTAAAGTGGCGCGCCCGACAGGATTCGAACCTATGGTCTTCTGATTCGTAGTTATGCATTCTCAATTTAGTTGATTCCAGCCTATTCTGGAATATCCCTTTGTACAGGCGTTTATAGCCTCTAACTCTTGATCTATCTCAACCCACCTTGAGGTGCTTAAGACCAATAAGCACCAAACGAACACCAAATAAGCGCCATGAATCTTCGAACCCCGCAATGGAAATTCGCTTTGATTATGGTCACTATTTCTTGGGTTTCTTAGGTTGCTCGGGAACACTATTCATCACAGCTTCGAGCGTTGCTGCAGCCAGTGCCTCCACAACGTGTTCTGGGATTGAGTCAACATCAACTTTGATCTTATTTGCTTGTTTACTCATTGCACTCTCCTTTTTCTGCCCTTACTTGGATGTTCTTCAATAAGATCTACGTAAAAACGGAGACTGCTGAGCGGTCTCCGTTTTTTTCCCGTTTTGTCAGTTTCTTAAAAGCCAAATTTTCGCTTAAAGCCTTACTACGCAGGGATATCAATATCCAGTAGGGGTACATTTTGCTGCGCTCCATATAAGTCCGTGGCCAAAGGATGATCCGAGGGAACATGCTTTAAAATGGAGATCTTAATTCCTTGGCAATCATCAACAAACCAAACGCCGAGCACACTGTCTAAGGGAAGTTTGTAGAGCTTGGCGATGAGCTCTGTAGTTAAGATTCCTGATGCCTTCACTCGATTGTAGTTCTCTAAGTTGGCGAAGAACAGGTCCAAGGTGGTGATAAAGGGCGAAGCATTCTTGCTACGGATAACTGTGGCTAGATCCCTGAGCTTCATTGGTCCCTCCCTCCCTTCGGACGAATTGTTTCTCTGGTGGTGCGAAATGGCTCCTTTGGATCGGTGAGGGGCCAAGCATGCCAAATGGTAAACTCATAGACTTCGCCCACCGGTACAGCCCGCCCTGGAGAGAAAGGAATGGCGAGATTACCAGCGGTACTTAGACGTCCTTCAAAGCCATGGTGCGAGATGGTAGAACTCGTAAAGGAACAAACGCTGTTAGCAAGCTTCTGGGTTTTGGCCACCACATCAATCAAGACACAGATCTCATGCCCCTGCACGTAGGGAGTCGGTTCAAAGGGCCCTAAAATAGCATTCTTACCATACACCTTAAAGTTCAAGGAATAATCGTCCTGAGGCAGATAGGCGAAGTAGTCTTGAACAATCTCCCTACTTTCCTCGAGGATCAAATCGACATTCTTGATGACTTGGGGATCCCGCATGCCGGCGATGCAGATACTGCGATAGCCGATGTTTGTTACTCCCTCCAATTTTACGGTGTATTCTGGGGCCTCAACCCACCTGGCCCCACTCACCCTTACAGTATCCTCGTCGATCTGGGTGTAGGTTGCAAGGCTAATGTCTAAGTCCCCACCTGGATTCGCCTCTTTGCTTGGGTCACTCCGCTCATAGAAGGCGTGTCCGGTAACGCTCTCTGGTGTGCATTTCCGCAGGGGATTAGTGGGCTTGACATCAAAGTGATCCTTACGAATGATCCCTAAGAGCCCATCATTACCGCTACCAGGTGTAGCAGCCAAAGCACCATCTTCCATAATCTTGCCAAAATGCATGGCCAGCCCCTTGTCAAAACCGTGGAGGAGGGGAATTGCGGCATAGAGCCCCACATCTAAGGAGCGTCCTGCAATAATCCCATCAAGACCAGGGTTCTTCTCCCAAAGATCCATCACCACTTCAGGACCAACCTGGGCTACGATTTTATCATTGGCCTGAACATTCTCTACACTTAAATACTCCTCCAAGACAGGATGGGGTACAATCCGTTTAGCCTTCTTCCCTTCCTTGAGGCCGGCCATGAGATAGTCTTGGGCGACCTCGCTCCAAATCACGCCTAAATCGAGGGTTAAGTCGTGCTGGTTACAAATATCTTGGATGAGATCCAAAACCAAGCTGGTGGTCTCATCAGAACCGCAGCCACCGGCGGAAATAATAAATGGTACATTGTTACGCTTAGCAATTGTAATAATCAGTTCTAAATCCCGGCGCAGAGCTTCTTCTGCCATTACAGGCTTGCCGGCACCGAGATAATAAGGCCCGGCATCGGTGGTTGTCCCTTGGGCGATCACAAAATCTAAATCATAATCCATCCCTCGCTCTAAGGACTCTGCATCAACCCCGTGGCCCATAAAGGACGTGGCAGAGAAGATTCTAAGTTCCTCTTTCCGTGTCATAAACAGCTCCTTCCTAATCAATCAAAGCAGCTAGATCCTGGGCGATCTGGTAGAGATCCTTCCCCTTGGTAAACTCAAGGCAGGTGCCAGTGGGATAGCGAGTTTTCTCAATCCAACGGGCTGGAATTCCCTCGGCTCCCACCATGGCCCCTAGGAGGGAGCCCACGATAGCCCCAATGGTATCCGCATCCCGGCCGAAATTGCCACTGTAGATGACTCCCCGGCGGAAATCTCCCTCGCTTAGGCGAAAGAGGGCCAGGGCCTGAGAAACAGCCTCGGGGACAGCCGCTTTATATGTGGTCCAGAGTTCGGTATGGAGGGGTACCCAACAGGCTTCTAGGGTTTTATGCTCATCAACAATATCCATGGCCTTCGTAAAGGTGTAATAGAACCAAGAATCTACCGGAATCACGCTTTTGGCTGCGGCCAGGATTTCATCCACACTTCCCCCGCCCATGGCGCAGGCTACCGCGACCGCCACTGCTTGCGCTCCCCAAACTCCATCCCGATAATGACTCAGCTCCGCATCGATCTTGGCCAGGCGGGCTGCTTTTTCCAGATCACCCGCGGAGACAATCCCAATGGGGGCCACACGCATGGCTGCCCCATCACTATGGTGATAGGCATTATACATACCCGTAAAGGGAGGTTTTAGGCCACGCCGCAAATTCAAGACAGCCTCGATCTCACTCGAGCCGCCCCGGTTGAAATCGTTTTGGTACAGGATATATTTTTCCCAAGCAGCCACAACCGCTTCGGAGGTGAAATCTCCACCGCAATCGATCAGGGCCTGGGCAGTCAGGAGAGCAAATTCTGTATCATCTGTGCTCCACGATGCTTCATCTGTAAAATCCATGGTAATACCAAAGCGCTGGTGATTTGCCTCTGTACGAGAAGCGTCCCCAAAGGAATCGCCAATGGCAAGTCCTGCTAGGTCACCAAACGCCTTGTCAACTTTGATCCGTTCGTCCATCATTGTAATCACTCTTTCGTTTCGATCCTAGCAAATCTCTTGACTTGAACCAGAGTTCGCCCTGCGAGATCGTCAAAGCTCGCATTGTCAAATCCATGGAGACTAGTTCGAATTCGGTTATTTAAGGGTGCAATCCATTTTTCTGGCAGAGACTTAGCTCCTAGTAACACACCGAGAATGGAGCCTACTGTGGCACCATTACAGTCCGTGTCCCAGCCACCCATCACGGCATAGCAAATGGTTTTCTCAAAGTCCTGTGCGCCGTAGAGCAAAGCTGCCACTATAAGGGCCGCGTTGTTGATCGTATGCACCCAATGATAATGACCAAACATTTCGGTGATCGTATCCATGGCCGATTCAAAGGAGGGTTCTCTATCACAGATAGTAATAGTATCTAAGATTGCTTGGCTTAATCGACTCTGGGGCGGAATGTAATTCAGACCAATCTGGATAATCTCCCTAATATCCGTCACGACAAAACTGGCGGCCAGCATGGCTGCGACAAACATTTCACCGTAAATCCCATTCTTGGTATGACTTATCACGGCATCACGGTAAGCAAGCTCCGCCGCTCGTTTCGGATTGCCAGGTGCAATCCAACCCCAGAGATCCGCCCTAATTTGGGCACCAATCCATTCCCGATACGGATTCCAATGGGTCGCCGTCTTTGGGGGAGTCATAAGCTTTAGTGCATTGAGATACGCCACCCGCTCCGCGGTAAAGACCTGCAATACAGGTAAAGTAGTCAGCCAAGTTTGGAGGACATCCTCGGGCCGGAAATCGGGCCCAAAGTCTTCTGCCACCTTAAGATTGAGCATGGGATAGTTCATATCATCGTCTTCGGGCATGCAAACGATGTTTTCTCTCAGGGCTTCTTGGTAGGATTTGTGCCAAGTGTACTCCCTAAAGACTTCGTCTGGTATTCCTGCCGCGGTAAAATAGTCATCCAAGGGCCAGCGTCCACTAGACTCAAGGAGTTCCCGGATCCAGTGACGGGGCTTCCCTTCAACCGGTTTCCCTAAAAGGCAGCCTGCCGCCCGGCCGAGCCATGCTCCCGTCAATTTGTCTCCTAACTCCGCCTCATCCACGAGTGCAGGCTGAAAGGCGTCTGGCTGGCAGGCCTGAAAGATCCCTTCTAAACCGGACGGTTCAGCTTCTTCAAAGGGTCCCGCCTCGATAGATTGGAGACGAGTCCAAAACTCTTCAGCTAGAGCCGACAGTTCTGCCGGATCCAAGCCTGCCTTAGCCCTGTCCCACTGGGCCTTAAGTTCGGCAGTCTCCTTCCCTTCTTCCTGGGCCTGGATAAATTCGTGTTCGATTCGTTCGTCTGGTTTGATCCATGTAATTCTCAATCCTCTACCTCCATTCCGCCTGTGCCAGATTTG
>JAAYOK010000107.1 GCA_012520355.1 Bacillota bacterium
AATACCCTCAGTTTGGACCGGTCACTGAGTTTGAGTTAGCGACGGCTGTAGCCTTTCTCTACTTTGCTAAAGAGCAAGTGGACGTTGCAGTGATCGAGACAGGCTTAGGTGGCCGCTTAGACAGCACCAATGTAGTTGCTCCCGTTCTAACCGTCATAACCACCATTGGCCTTGATCATCAAGACCGTCTGGGAACGACGTTGCCCGAGATTGCCGCAGAAAAGGGTGGCATCATTAAAGAGGGGGTTCCCATCATCAGCGGCGTGCAGTCTCCGGAAGCGGAAGCTGTGCTCAAAAAAATCGCTCAAGACAAGACTGCACCGTGGCGAAGCACAAAGGATGTTCCTTGGCATGGCCATGGTTGGAGTCTCGCTGGCGGTTCCTTAACCTTCCCTGGAGTTGGGCTTATTCGGACCGCTCTCCTCGGCGATCATCAGCTACAGAACGCGGCTACCGCGCTCTTGGCTCTGGTCGAACTGCAGAAACTAGGCTTTGCGATTCCCCTCGATGCGATTCAGACAGGGTTCGCCCAAGTGGTATGGCCTGGCCGCTTAGAGGTGGTTTCCAGGGAGCCCCTCATTATGCTTGATGGGGCCCATAACGAAGAAGGCATGGCGGCGTTGGCAGAGAGTCTTCAGCTGCTCGAAGGTGAGCTTGGCGAACCCTTCACTTTACTCTTTGGCATGCTTAGTAATAAGAGTTTGGAGCTACTTGACCCTCTCTTGCCTCTCGCAAAGCGCTTTGTCTTTTCCATGGCAGACAGCGGACGCTTACCCGCGATGGAGCCAGATGTCATGGTGGATTATGTCCGTAGGCGTGGAGGGGTGGCTATTGGGTACGAAAATCTGTCGGAGGCCATAGAGGATGCAACACAGACAACACCCCTTTGTATCTGTGGCTCCCTCTATTTGATTGGCTCGGTAAAAAGGATTTTCCGTCCAAATCTGTAATTATATGTGAGGGGGGATGGAGATGGGTGCGAAGAAAAAGAAGAGCTCAAAGCAGGGTGCAAACTTTGCCGTGACCTTAATTACCCTGAGTTTGGTCTTTGTGTTTTTTGGTTACCTCATTGGTACCTATCTTGTTGGGGCTTTGCAAAAACAGCAGCAAGTGAGTTTGCAATCTTCCAGACAAGGGGTTACCGTCAGTGCACCCGCGGCCCCAAAGCAGCCAGATCCGCCGGTGACGTCAACGCCCGTACCACAGTCTCAGGTGGCTCAGGAGGTTCCTTCGGCACCGCCTGCGTCTCCAGCACCGACCCCGGCGCAGAGTGAGGCCTTGTACCGGGTGCAGGTGGGTGTCTTTTCGGAAAAAGCGAATGCCGATCGCATGGTCGCCATGCTGAAAGACGCAGGTTATGAGGGGATGATCCTATCTGGACCTCCTTATCGGGTGCAAACTGGTGCGTTTAGCTCCCAAGACAACGCGACCAAGCTGGTGAATGAGTTAAAGCAAAAAGGCTTTGAAGCCATTATCGTGAGATGATCGTTGACACTTTATAGACACTTTGCTATTCTTAGGAAGGACTTTGTGAAAAAGGGGGCGAAGACGAATGGCATTTCAAATCAGTTCTGCTTGCATAAGCTGCGGAGTTTGCGTGTCAGAGTGTGCGGTTGAAGCTATTAGTGAGGGAACTCAACATTATTCTATTGATGCTGATGCCTGCATTGACTGCGGAGCTTGTGCAGATGTTTGTCCAGAAGGTGCAATTAGTGAAATGTAAGTAGCATAACGCCCTCCGCCCGTTCATATCTATGAATTGGGTGGGAGGGAGTTTTTTTGAGGAGAAAAAGGAACAGGCGCAAACGTATACGGGGTCGTTCTTGTCTTCCCCTGGTGATTTTATTCATCATCATAATTGGGTTACCGGCATTGTTGGTACGCAGTTGCACGGTGCCTTTTTTTTCACCTCGAGAAGTTCCCTTAGTGGGTCTTTGGGATGTGGAACAAGATAAGCTTCTAGCGATGACCTTGGAAGAGTATGTACAAGGTGTGGTAGCTGCAGAGATGCCTGCCAGTTTCGAGCTTGAAGCGTTGAAGGCCCAAGCAGTGGCGGCTCGGACCTATGCCTTACGGCGCATTTTGCGCGGTGAGCGGATTCCAGAGCATCCTGAGGCCCATCTTTCTTCTGACTTCCAATCTGGTCAAGCTTGGATATCATGGGAAGCATTCCTCAAGCGAAATGGTGGAGCGGCAGGGGTTGTACTGCAGCGAAAAATTAAGCGTGCAGTAAAGCAGACAGAAGGAATTGTCGCTCTCTATGAGGGTGAGCCCATTTTGGCAGTGTATCATTCCACGAGTGGTGGACGGACCGAAAATTCGGAACACTACTGGAGTGAACATCTACCCTATTTGCGTTCTGTGGACGATCCCTTTAGTGTCGGTTCACCGAGCCACTATTCCACGGCCACCATTCAATTGAGCAACTTAGGGAAGGCCTTGGATGTTCCTAATGCCAGAAACTTGAAAGTCGTGGAGCGCTATCCTTCTGGCAGGGTTAAAACAGTGGAAGTGGGGGATACGTGGTTCAGTGGCCGAGAAATCAGGCAGAGACTCTCCCTCCGTTCCACGTGGTTTACTGTGGAAATTTTAGGCAATGAGATGGTTTTTTCTGTGTGGGGTTATGGGCATGGTGTGGGTATGAGCCAGTATGGGGCCCAAGGGATGGCCGCGGCAGGGTATGATTATTCTGAGATTCTCCAATACTATTACCAGGGAATTGAGCTCTCTCAAGCGTATTGACTGGGAATGGAGGCGGAGGATGAAGGAGAGTGAAAAGCTTAAAGGGCGTAGGTTCGATCTAGAGGAACAAATTTCCAGCCCTGATCACCTGTGGTATACCCCTTGACATTATAGACATTTGCCAGGTTGGCAGATCAATCGCAATCGGAGCTATCGGGACAAGTACCTCTTGGAAGTAGGTCGAGAGCTCGGTTCAACCACCATACCCCATTGGCAACGGTAGATGGGAGTCCAGCATGGACTCTCTTTTTTTGAGAAGGGAATTGGCAAGTAAGGGTGAATACCATACATAGTTAAAGTAAGGTGGCCATGTGAATGAAACTAATTCTTGCATCCCAATCGCCGCGGCGAAAAACCCTGCTTGAACAGTTTGGGTTTTCCTTTTCGGTGGAAGTCTTTCCAGCTCAGGAAGTTAGCGAGGGCGAACCTTTGGCTGTGGCTCGGACAAACGCTATGGCTAAGGCTCTTCCAGTCAGTGAGGCTTTCTCGGAAGCACTTGTCCTCGGAGCCGACACGATTGTGACCTTAGCTGGGCGCATCTTGGGCAAGCCCGTTGATGCAGACGATGCTTTTTCTATGTTACGTTTTTTAAGTGGACGCGAACATGAAGTTGCAACCTATGTAATTATGGCCCGTAGCGGCCAGGTCGTCCGGGAGTTTAGCGAAACTACTAGGGTGGAGTTTCGCGAGTTATCGTCAGAAGAAATCAAGGCTTATATTGCCACGGGTGAACCCTTTGACAAGGCCGGCGGTTACGGCATCCAAGGCTATGGTGGCCTACTTGTGAAAAGCATCAAAGGTTGTTATTATAATGTAGTAGGGTTACCTATACCGAGTTTGGCAGAACATTTACGGTCACTCGGAATAGAGGTCTATACCTTCATCTAGGCGTCGCTCGCCTGCCCAGGGAATGGGAAAGGAGCCAGAATTGTTGAAGGTTGTTAAAATGAAGGATGTCCCTGTGGAGGAGCGTCCACGGGAACGTTTGATCCGTCACGGGGCAGAGCGTTTGGCCAATAAAGAACTTTTGGCCATTTTGTTGCGTACGGGAAATCGGCGGGAATCAGCCTTAGCGCTTGCAGAGAGACTCTTGGCCCGCTTTGGTTCATTGAGAGAACTTGCCACGACAAGTTATGAGGAACTACTGACAGTCAATGGTATCGGGCCAGCTAAAGCAACAGATATTATTGCTGCCTTTGAATTGGCTCGGCGTCTCGGTGAGTCACATATGGAGTTTCAAGGTGTAGTGAATAATCCGAAGGACGCGGCTCAGCTCGTTTTGGGCGAACTAAGCCGAGCGGATAAAGAGCATTTTATGATCATTATGCTCAACACCAAGCATCGTGTGATTGCAAAAAAGGTAATCTCCATCGGACACTTACAGGCCTCCTTAGTCCATCCTCGGGAGATGTTTAAAGAAGCCATTCGAAGAAGTAGTGCCGCCGTTATTTTGGTGCATAATCATCCCAGTGGAGATCTAACACCAAGCCGCGATGATATTGCCACCACCGAACGATTGAAGGAGGTGGGCGATATGATTGGGATTGATGTCTTAGATCATATTATCATTGGCGATAATCGCTATTTAAGCTTTCGGGAACAAGGTTTGCTATAGAAGAAGGAAGGGATACAAGTATGTTCAAGCGGTTTGGTAGGAACATCGGCATTGATCTGGGAACTGCGAACACCCTCGTCTTGGTGGAAGGGCGAGGTATCGTCATTAATGAACCCTCTGTCGTGGCCATTGATCGACATACAAATGAGATTTTTGCCGTAGGTAATAAGGCGAAAGAAATGGTGGGAAGGACCCCTGGAAACATTATCGCGATTCGTCCATTGAAGGATGGGGTTATTGCAGATTTTGAGATTACAGAACGTCTCCTGCGGGACTTTCTCAATAAGGCAACTCGCCGCTCTAGGCTGAGACGCCCTAGAGTCATCATTTCTGTCCCTTCTGGCGTCACAGAGGTGGAAAAACGGGCCGTTATTGATGCCACACTATCTGCTGGAGCCAAGGATGCCCGGGTGATCGAAGAGCCCATGGCAGCTGCTATTGGTGCGGGTCTGCCCGTTCAAGAACCCACAGGTACGATGATCGTAGATATAGGTGGTGGAACCACTGAAGTGGCAGTGATTTCCCTCGGCGGAATCGTTTCGCAGCGTTCCATTCGGGTAGCCGGTGACGAAATGGATGATTCCATTGTGCAGTACATTCGTCGGGCCTACAATTTGCTCATTGGTGAGCGGACTGCGGAACGAATCAAGTCGGAGATTGGTTATGCCTTAACCGATGGCAAAGAAGAGCTAACCATGGAGATCCGGGGTCGAGACTTGGTCAGCGGTCTACCCAAGACTGTGACAGTTTCTTCCAGTGAAATCCATAAGGCTTTGGTTGAACCGATCCAAGCCATTGTCGATGCGGTGAAAGTGACACTGGAGGGTACTCCACCAGAGTTGGCAGCAGATATTATGGACCGGGGCATTATGATGGCCGGCGGTGGTTCCTTGCTTACAGGCCTCGATGAGCTCTTAATGCGAGAGACAGGAATGCCGGTGCACATTGCGGAGCAACCACTCACAGCTGTAGTGGAGGGAACCGGTCAGGCGCTTCGCCATTTTGAACTATTGCAACGGATTATGCTTGGACCAAGGCGTTACTAATACGATAAGCCCATGACTGGTGGTGAGAAAGTTGCTGGAGCGCCTACTACGCTGGAAAATTCCCTTAATCATAGTCTTGGTCTTAATCCTTGTAGGCACAATCCACTACACGTCCATCCGTCGGCCGGAGATCACATGGTTTGAAGGATTGTGGCGCGATGTGTTATCTCCGTTTCAGTGGGCCTTTAGCAAGGTGGGCGGATTTTTTCAGAACCAAGTGGCCGAAATCAATAGCTGGCGGGGAATGAGGGAGCGGAACCGGGAGTTGGAGGAAAGGCTCATCCAGCTCGAAGCAGAAGTGTTTGCCCTGCGCAATCATGGTCGTGAAAATGAATGGTTACGGGAAGCTCTGGATTTTCGGAACGAAGAAGAGTATGCTTTTCTCGTTGCCGAGGTCATCGGACGCTCCCCGAGTAAGTGGGAGAGTACCATCGTCGTCAATAAGGGACAAGCCCACGGAGTCGTAAGTGGTATGGCCGTTGTGACCAGGGCAGGAATTGTGGGCACCGTGATCAATAGTTCCCAACACACGAGTACAGTGCTCTTGATTGTGGATGCCCAGAGCGCAACCGGAGGCTTGGTCCAAGCCACTGGCGATCTCGTACTTGTCGAAGGTGGACAGGTCGATCAGTTCACCCTGAGCGCTAAGCCCCTCAGCCGTGATACCAGTGTGGAGGTAGGGGATGTGATCGTTACCTCTGGCTTGAGCCGAATCTATCCGAAAAACTTACCCATTGGCGAAGTAACAGCGGTGGAATCGCGTCAATATGACCTATCGTTTTCGGCGGTTGTGGAACCCTATGTTGACTTTACCCGTTTGGAGTATGTCCTGATTGTGATGCCGCAAGAGGAGCGCTAACATGAAGTATTTAGGCTATGGCTTGCTGATTATTGTTGGCTTGGCTTTGCAGACTGCATGGCCTGGACTTGTTGTGCTGGGGCGGCAGCCAGAACTTCTGCTCCTTTTGACGCTCCTTCTTGCTATGTTACAAGAACCTGGTGCAGCTGTTTTTGGCTTTGTCAGTGGTCTCCTTCAGGACATTCTGGTGGGTCAGTTTATAGGTCTCTATGCAGGAACCTATCTCCTCATGGCGGTTTTGGTAGGTTTCTTGGCCAAACGGCTCTACAAGGAAAATCTCTTGGTACGTTTTTTTGCCATTGTCTCGGGAACCCTCTTAGGTCAACTGCTCTATGTCTTTGGGGCCGCTTCCTTTGGATCAGCCAGTCCGGAGTCATGGACTCTTGTGTCAGGCATTCTAGGAACAGGCCTTTTTAACGGAATCGTAGGAGTCTTGTTGTACAGACCCTTCGTGGCTCTGAATCAACGTTTGGTTTATTTGCATGAATTGCTCAAAAGAACGGGGTGACGTCGGTGGAAGAAAAGGGCATGGGAAAACGTCTTTCCGTTCTTTTTGCTATTATCATACTCTGTGTCCTGACGATCATTGGCCGACTCTGGTATCTACAGTTAGCAAGGGGCGAACACTACGCACGACTTGCTGATGGTAATCGCATGCGTCAACTGCGCTTACTTCCGCCTCGGGGTGAAATTAATGATCGGAACGGTGAAGTCTTAGTACGGAGTAAGCCCGCCTTCACTGTGTCGGTTGTTCCTGGGGGCCTGGTGCAGGAGGACGATACTAGTTTGCAGCTGCTCGGCGATCTTCTGGGCATGAGTATGGAGGAACTACACGAGGCCATCGAAAAGGGGAGAGGCTTTCCCTATGAATCTGTCCGCATTAAGCGCGATGTGGATCCAGAGACAGTGATCGCCATCGAAGAAAACCGCATAAATCTGCCAGGTATCTTCATTGAAGAAGAACCGGTACGGGAATATCTGCGGGGTGATGTAGCTTCCCATCTTGTGGGTTACATGGGGATTATCAGTGCCGCAGAGTTACAGCGCTATGGGACAACCTACCGAGGAAGTGACTTGGTGGGGAAAAGCGGCATCGAACAAACGTACGAGGAGCTGCTGCGGGGCGAAATTGGTCAGCTGACAGTGGAGGTTAATGCACTGAATCGGCCAATTCGAACCGTCAACGTCCTCGAACCTGTGCCCGGCCACAATATTACTCTCACCATTGATGCTCATTTACAGGAAGTGGCGGAGAGGGCCTTTTACGAACATATCCTCACGTTGAAAGATAATCCTGGTACCCAGACCGGAGGCATCTTGGTGCTCAAGCCACAGACTGGCGAGATTCTAGTCATGGCCAGCATACCGGGTTTTGAACCTCAGAATTTGATTGATCAATCCCAGCGCAACTCTTACTATACTGCTTTGAGCCAAGACAGCAAACGTCCCTTCTTCAATCGGGTCACCCAGGCCCTTTTTGGTCCTGGATCCACCTTTAAGCCCATTACAGCCCTAGCCATCTTGGAGGAAGGTGTGATGGGGGCGAAGGAGCGATTTAATGCCACCGGTACGAGTCAGTACGGAGTGAAGGATTGGGTGATTAACAGTGGGTTAGCACCTTTTGGGATGATTGACCTATACGGCGCCATGGGAATGTCTAGCAACCACTACTTCGCTGATAATGGGGCCAAAGTAGGGATTGATCGGTTGTCCAAGTGGATGACACAGTTGGGATTTGGCGCACCTACGGGTCTCGAGTTGTTCCCAGGAGAAGCTAGTGGGGTCGTGCCCAGTAGGGAATGGAAGAAAGACCTTTTTAGTAATCGAGCTATCTCTGAGCAGAACTGGTATCCTTCGGATACAGAACAAATCTCCATCGGTCAGGGCTTTCACCAGATGACATTGCTCCAACTAGCCCAAGCCTATGCTGCCATTGCCAATAAAGGTATCATTTATAAGCCGCAAATCGTAAAGGAGATCGAAGCACCCGATGGTACCATCGTCTTTCAGGCGGAACCAGAGGTCGCGTATCGCGTGGGAGCATCAAAGGCCACTTGGGACGCCTTGAGTGAAGTGATGACAGCTCCCATCACCCACCAACGTGGAACTGCACGGTCTGTGATGGCAGGCTTTCCTTACTCCATGGCAGGAAAAACGGGTACATGGGAGGTTCCAGGGAAGATCTCCAACGGACTCTACGTAGGCTATGCACCAGCTGAAAACCCAGAGGTCTTAGTGGCGGTTGTGGTGGAGCAAGGAGGCGGTGGATCGTCTGCGGCTGCACCCATTGCTAGAAAAGTCCTTGATGCATATTATGGTCTAGATGCTCCTTTGGACGAATAATCGAGGCAGGAGTCTTTGACGATTTGCAGAAATAGTAGAAGGTGTTAGGTAAGGAGTTGTCCTGTATGAATACTGAATTATGTACCATTAAAGGCACCCGTGAGGGTTTAGTGATCACTGTAAGAGACGCATATCAGTTTAGTGAAGTGTTGAAGTCACTGGAACGGCAACTGTTTGCTTCCCAAAGCTTCTTTCGGGGGAGTTCGGCTAAGCTTTATCTGCAACAAGGGACGTTCAGCGAGGGTCAAATGGATGACATTGAACGTCTTATTGCAGAGTACGGCATGCGTCTCAACCGCGAACCATTAACCATTCCACTCCACCGTCCACTTGATGAACCAGCCAATGAGGAAAGCCCGGATAGCAAGGAAGATAATACCCTCTTAGTTCGGCGAACCATACGCTCGGGACAACGCCTACACTATGATGGCAATGTTGTGGTGATGGGGGATGTGAATCCTGGGGCAGAGGTCATATGTACAGGAGATATTTTGGTTTTAGGTAGCCTGAGGGGTGTGGCTCATGCAGGGGCCGAAGGGAAAGTGGATGCTACTGTCTTTGCTTTTCGTCTAGAACCTACGCAATTACGTATAGCCCATGTAATTTCCCGGGCGCCGGATGAAAAACTTCCCCAGCCAGCAGGACCGGAAATCGCTCGGGTTGTGGAAAATAGTATCCAACTTTCAGTGTACAACCACTAATGGTTGAGGGAGGAGCTTGTATTGGGAAAAGTCATTGTAATTACAAGTGGAAAAGGTGGAGTTGGTAAGACCACCACTACGGCCAATCTAGGGACAGGCCTAGCAGCTATTGGCAAAAAGGTTTGTTTGGTGGATACAGACATTGGCCTGAGGAATCTTGATGTAGTCTTAGGCTTGGAAAATCGCATCGTCTACGATCTTCTCGACGTTGTGGAAGGCAATTGTCGGGTTCGTCAGGCCTTGATCAAGGACAAGCATTTTGGGGAAAGTCTCGTCCTCTTACCTGCCGCGCAGACTCGGGAAAAGGATGCAGTCACCCCGGAGCAAATGATTAAATTGATGGAGCAACTCAAGGAAGAATACGACTTTGTGATCTTGGATAGTCCTGCCGGAATTGAACATGGCTTCAAGAACGCGATCGCAGGGGCCGATCAGGCGATTGTAGTCACGACGCCTGAGATCTCTGCCGTACGTGATGCGGACCGGATTATTGGTCTTTTAGAAGCGGCGGAACTATATGATCCACAGCTCATCATCAATCGCGTGCGGCCTGACATGGTGCGTAAGGGCGATATGATGGATATTGATGATATCGACGATATCCTAGCCATCTCTATCTTGGGCGTAATTCCCGATGATGAAGATATCATTGTCTCCACGAACCGGGGAGAAACCGTGGTTACAGACAAAAAATCCAGACCTGGGCAGGCATATCGCAATGTGGTGCGGCGCATCTTAGGCGAAGAGGTTCCCTTTATGGATCTGCAAGAACGCAAGCTCATGCACTGGTTCAAGCGAATACTCAGTGGCGAAGCCCAATAAGGAGGGATAGGCATGTTCGAGTTTATCACGAAACTTTTTGGCGGTTCTGATGGAAGTAAGAACAAGGCAAAAGAACGCCTGCGCCTCGTCTTGGTACATGACCGAGCCAGCCTCTCTCCTGGTCTAGTCGAGGCTTTGGAGGCCGAGCTCATTGAAGTGATTTCTAAGTACTTAGAAATCGATGAAGAGGGTTTGGATGTCAGTTTTGACCAAGGCGATGATTCGGTGGCCTTGATTGCGAATATTCCCGTGAAGAATGTGAAACGGAAGATGTAATCATGATCTTGCTCCTTCGCTAATATACTGAGAGTAGCGAAGGAGGTGCGTAATCGTGGCAGAAAGTGTTGCCAGAAATGCGGTGCTGGCTTTGTGCGTTTTCGTAGTGGTTGTGGTCTTAGCCTACACGAATCTAGAATTTGCCGAACCAGTCACAGAGTATGTTGAGTTTGTTGTCACCACAGACTTTTCCGTTCAGCCATTTCTTGAGAGAACTGGACTCGCTGCGAAATGGGACAGCTTGAATCTAGGTTCGTTCTTGCAGGGATGGTCTGGGGCTGATATCACCACCGGATGGTAACGATGCGGATAGGCAGCTATTTTGGGATTCCCCTTAAAGTGAATCCCTTTTTCATTCTCCTTCTTCTGCTAGCCCTCATCTATGGTAAGTTGGGGGAGGCCTTTATTCTTCTGGCCATTGTACTTTGGCATGAGAGTTTTCACATCTTGGTGGTCAAGGCCCATCGTTTACAAGTGAGTGAGATCGAACTCTTGCCTTGCGGTGGCGTGGCCCGCATTGACGCTCTCCTACAATTGAACCCGGAAATTGAGTGGATGGTGGCCATTGCCGGGCCCCTCGCTAATGCCGTCCTCCTTTTTTCTGCCTACGCTTTGGCGCCCTATATTCAGATTGATCAAGTCTGGTTCGATTTCTTCATTCAGGCCAATCTAGGCATGGCATTGTTTAATCTCCTACCGGCCTTACCCCTAGATGGGGGACGGGTCTTGAGGGGCCTTTTGGCGAAAAAACGGGGTTTTAAAGATGCAACAAGGATAGCTGCCATCCTTGGACAGATCCTGACCATGTTCCTGGCCGGGTGGGGAATCTACTTGATCATCTTGGAAAAGTGGCAAGGGCTCATGCACATCTTTGCCGGTGCCATGCTCTTTTTTGCAGCCCGGCAAGAAATGAAAAACGCCAGTTATGTGTTTATGCGCTATTTGACGACGAAGAAACAAGAGTTACGCCTAAAAAGAGTGCTCGTGGCCCGGGAGATCGTTGCCACGGTGGAAACGTCTTTGGGTGAGGTACTCCAAGAATTTCAACCCCCCTGCTATCATTTGATCTGGGTTATGAATCTTGAAGGTGAGATTCTTGGTTTTCTGGGCGAAATTGAACTCATCAGTGCCCTCTTTGAACATGGTATGGCACAGAAAATTGGGGCCTTACCAATTCGTCGCATCTAAATCTAGATGAAGGGAGTGGGCTTATGGACAAGCGTCTATTGCCGCTTCTACCGCTGGTGGAAAAACCAGCCCGTTATACCAATCACGAATTACATGCAAGCCATAAGAACTGGGCCCATGTTGCCGTTAAGGTAGCACTGGCCTTTCCAGATATATATGATGTAGGTATGGGTCATTTAGGTTTCAAGATCCTCTACGCCTTGATTAATGGGAGGGAAGATGCCTTAGCTGAGCGGGTGTACGCTCCTTGGGTTGATCTCCAGGCCCAGATGGAAAAAGAGAATATTCCCCTTACGGCCCTTGAATCAGGCCGAGAGTTACGTGAGTTTGACCTAATCGGTTTTACCCTGCAACATGAACTAAGTTACACTAATATCTTGAAGATGCTGGATTTGGCGAAAATCCCCCGGCGAAGTGCGGAGCGGGGTGAGGGGGTTCCTTTGATTATGGCCGGGGGGCCAGCCGCCTTTAATGTGGAGCCCCTGGCGGACTTTCTTGATTTTGTTGTCCTGGGCGAAGGCGAAGAAGTCATGCATGAAATCCTTGATTTAGTCAACCACTTGCAGGGACAAGGGCTCAGTAAAGACGAGCTTCTCCAGAAGCTCGCGGGCCTGAAGGGAATCTATGTGCCAAGTTTCTATCAACCCCTCTATTCTTCGGATGGACGTTTTGAGCGACTAAAACCACAGCGTCCGGGCCTTCCAACTCGGATCAAAAAAAGGGTTGTCCAGGATTTGAATGGTCTTCCCTATCCCCAAGAGTTTGTCGTACCCTATGTGGAAGTGATCCATGATCGGGTAATTGCTGAAATCATGCGGGGCTGTACCAGGGGTTGCCGTTTCTGTCAGGCTGGTATGATCTACAGGCCCCTCCGAGAACGGGAGCCAGAGCTTCTCAAGGAACAGATAGCCCGTTTGGTGGAAAGCACCGGTTATGAAGAAATCTCCCTTTCATCCCTCTCCAGCGGTGACTACAGTCAAGTTGGTCCCCTGGTTCGAGAATTGATGGCAGAGTATCAAAGCTGCGGCGTGTCTGTCTCGCTGCCTTCCTTGAGATTGGATTCCTTTGGCATCGATCTGGCCGACGAGATTCAAAAGGGACGCAAGACCGGTCTCACCTTTGCCCCAGAAGCAGGAACCCAGAGATTGCGGGATGTGATCAATAAAAACGTGACGGATCAAGATTTGAAAGATGTGGTGGAAGGCGCCTTTGCAGCCGGTTGGTCCAGGGTGAA
>JAAYOK010000006.1 GCA_012520355.1 Bacillota bacterium
CCCTCATTTTCATCGCCCTGATGATTGGGGGGAGCTTTGTCACGATCCCACTCCACCAAGGAAGAACAAGTGTGAGCCTGAATTTGGGGGGAGCGGTAGTGCCACTTGCCTTAGTCGTCTATCTGTTGGCGAGAGCAGATAGTGCGAAGGAGAGGATCCGTTCTCTGGTTGCGGCCCTTATTACAGGGGGCATCGTCTACGGGGTGAGCCAGTACACGGATTTTGACCCATCGAGTCCCACATTGTTCTTTGATCCTCTGTGGCTATTTAGTATTGTAGCAGGCATTATCGGTTACCTATCTGGACGTTCCAGGCGTGCTTCCTTCATTGCGGGTGTATTGGGACTTCTGACAGTGGATTTCATCCACTTGAGTTTGGCTCTGATCAATAACATGGCTACCAGGGTGGCTTTGGGCGGAGCAGGTGTTTTTGATGCAACGATTGTGGCAGGGTTGATCGCAGTGGGCTTGGCGGAGTTTGTTGGCGAGACCCGAGAGCGCCTGGCAGGAGGGGGAGAAGAATGAAAAAGTACCTTATGGCCCTGTTTCTGGTTCTAGCACTTACCATCCAGACTCAGGCAGAAGAACGTGGCGATTCTGGTTACTTCACCTTAGTGGATGAAGAGGATCGTGTCATCACTATGACGGGAAGGGAACTCGATCCTGGTGACCACTACATAGCGGGAGATAATCGTCTCTTTGAAGTGGTAAGAACGGAAGCTGATACTGTTCTTGTTCGCTTTGTGGAAACGATTACGCTACCCACCGTCACCTATGAACCCCTGGCCCAAGTAGGATCTGCCACCGAAAGCCGAGGTGTAGTGGGGATCTATCACACACACAATGCTGAATCGTATGTCCCGTCCAGTGGTACCGAGTCTAAGGATGATGGTGAAGGAGATATATTACAGGTCGGTGAAAGGCTTGCCTCCGCAATGGAGGAGATGGGTTTGACCGTGTATTGGTCGGATAACAGTCACATTCCCCATGATGGTCAGGCCTATCTTAGATCTCGCCGCACCGCAACTGAGCTATTGCAGAAGAACCCTGACACACTCCTGGATATCCACCGTGATGCCACTCCTCCGGAGGTGTATGAAACGGAAGTTGAAGGGGTACCCATGAGCAAGGTCCGGCTTGTCGTCGGGCGACAGAATCAAAATCGCGCCGCCAACTTAGAATATGCTAAGCGGATCAAGGCGGTTGCTGATGACATGTATCCTGGGCTGGTAGAGGGTATCTTTGATGCTAAGGGCAACTACAATCAGGACCTAGGGCCCAAGACCATCCTCCTGGAGTTCGGGGCCCATACAACCAGCTTAGAGCAGGCGGAACAATCCGCAGAGTATTTTGCCAAAGTGATCCCCGCCGCGGCCGGCCTAACCGCGGCGACGAAAGCTGAAGCCGAGCGCGATATCGGAGGAGGGGCAAACCGTGCTTTGGTTTGGCTGATTGTTGTGACAGCGGTGGTGGTGATTGGTTTTGTCTTAATCAATCGGGGCCGAATCGGTTCACTGACCGGGTTCTTTCGGCGAGAAGCTGGCATAGGGCAAAATGAACAGGATGATGATGGTGAGAGCTCGTGAAGTACATACTCACCCTAGTTCTTGCCATCTTAGGGGGGGTCTTAGCTCGCCTCTACATGCTTAGACGCGACTATCGGCAATATCCGAGCTATCCTCAAGGCTGGGCTATCCATTTATTCCTCGGCTTTATTGGGGGTGCTATTGGAGCCATCATTGTACCTGCACTACTGGAAGGAGAGTACTCCGCGGTATCGTTTCTCCTCCTTGCTGCAAGTCAATTTCGTGAAGTACGTAATGTGGAACGGCAGACCCTTACTTCCATGGAAAGCACAGAAATGGTCAAGAGAGGTACAGCCTATATTGAGGGCATCGCCAGAGTGTTTGAAGCCCGCAACTACTTAGCCATTTGGGTAGCGCTAGCGGTAGCCGTTAGCTCCGAGCTTTTCGTAGACTTAAGGCTCTGGCGCGTCTTAGTTTGTGTACTAGTGGGGGTAAGTTTAACCGTCATTCTGGTGAAGCTGATGCAGGGTGAGCAGATTTCTGATATCGCCACCGTGGAGTTAAGCGACTTGAGGTTTGAGGGCGCTCTGGTTATGGTGGAGGAAACGGTTATGATGAATGTGGGTCTGCCTGAATCACGTCTCGTTTATGAAGAGAGGGCGCTTGCTGCAGTGATTCGTCCCAATGGTCCCAATGCTAAAGCTACCTTGGCAAATCTAGGCCAGATGCAAGCCATCGCCCATGATGTCTCGTCCATGATTGGGGTCTACATGGATGTGGGTGAGCAAGAATTCATTCCCATGGTTCGCCGCAACCCCTCCCACGGAAGCCTGTATGTACTTATGGTTCCATCGGAACGAGATGAAGAGGCCTTTTTGGCAGCTATCCGCCGGGTACCCGTCTTGGAAGGGGCAGTTCGCAAACCCTTAACGTCAATTGCAGGGAAAATGGTAGATTAAGGAGGAACACAGTGGACAAGCGAGTTCTAGCAGTCTGCACCATGGACAAGGCTAAAGTAGGGGGTGGGGCTCCTATTTTCTATGCTTCCGATCAGGACGAGTTGTCGGAGCTGGCATTGCTACTGAGCCGGGTGTTTGGTGCGGCCGTCCATGATTTGCACAATGGCGTGTTCATCATCGTGAAACATTGAGCGATCTCTAGGGGCAGGAATACTATGGCAGATAGCGAAGCTATCAAATCTAGGATTGAACGTAGCCAGGGAGAGATTTGAATGAGCAAACCAATTGTTGCGATAGTGGGAAGGCCCAATGTGGGAAAAAGTACGCTTTTTAACAGAATTACCAGAGCCCGTACTGCCATTGTAGAAGGCCAACCAGGTGTTACGAGAGACCGTATTTACGGTGAGGGTGAGTGGCTGAGCAAGCATTTTACCCTGATTGACACGGGGGGAATTGACTCCGAGGATGATGTGATCACCAGACAAGTACGGCTTCAGGCCATGCTCGCTGTGGAGCAAGCTGATGTCATTGTATTTGTGGTGGATGGTCGCAGTGGTCTCACAGGAATTGACGAAGAAATAGGGGACATTTTGCGGCGTCAGCAAAAACCTGTTATTCTGACTGCCAATAAGGTGGAAGGTTCCGTCAGTTATTGGGAGGCTGCCACGGATTTTTACCGTTTGGGTTTAGGTGAACCCATCTTAATCTCCGCGGAGCATGGTCAGAACATTGGCGACCTTTTGGACGCCATCGTGGAGAACTTTCCAGAAGATGCTGACGTCAGCGAGGATGAGTCGTTAAAAATTGCTATTGTTGGGCGACCTAATGTAGGAAAATCCTCCCTAGTGAACAAACTATTAGGTGAGGAGCGCGTGATCGTCTCAGACATTGCCGGTACCACAAGGGACGCGATCGATACCAGGTTTACCTACGGCGATCAAGATTTGACCTTAATTGATACTGCTGGCCTGCGCCGCCGAAGCAAGGTCGAAGAAGACCTAGAGTACTATAGTGTGGTGAGAACCTTAGCGGCTGTGGAGCGATCCGATGTCACCGTAGTGATGATCGATGGGACGGAAGGGCTTACGGAGCAGGACAAAAAGATCGCTGGCTATGCCCACGAGAAGGGCCGGGGCATTATCATTGCGGTTAACAAATGGGATCTCGTGCCCAAAGAGACTAATACCATGCGAGACTTCGAGCGGACACTGCGGGAAGGATTGCTGTTTTTGAGTTATGCGCCCATCGTCTTTATCTCTGCTCTCACCGGACAGAGGCTGACCAAACTACTGGATTTGAGTCTAGACGTACACGAGGCACGCCACATGCGCATTTCGACGGGACGATTTAACGAAATTCTCCAAGATGCCATGGCCATGAATCAGCCACCGAGTGACAAGGGGGTTCGGTTACGGATCTTCTACGGTTCACAAGTGCAGGTGAATCCGCCGGTTTTTGTCTTACACGTGAATAGAAAAGATCTCATGCATTTTTCGTATCTACGTTATCTGGAGAATCGTATTCGTCAAGAGTATAGTTTTATGGGTACGCCCATAATGCTGATCGCTAAGGAGAGGGATGAATGAAGTTTATACTGATCTTCGCTTTATGCTACTTCCTGGGTAGCATCCCCTTTGGTTTACTTGTGGGAAGATGGTGGGCTCGGGTTGATGTACGGGAGTATGGAAGTGGCAATATAGGAATGACCAATGTCTTGAGGACAACGGGTTGGTTTTGTGCACTCTTAACATTAATCGGTGATATGGGTAAGGGAACCCTATCCGTTTATTTGGCACGGAATGCCGGTTTCGATCCTACGATCTGCTTGATTGCTGGAATCTTTGCCGTGGTTGGACATAATTGGCCCATCTTTCTCCGCTTCAAAGGTGGTAAGGGAGTGGCTACCATCGCGGGCGTCTTGATCGCTTATCAACCGATTGTGGCCGCTATTTTGCTCGCCATCTGGCTGGCAGTGCTCTTGATCTGGCGCTATATTTCTCTCGCATCCATTGTGGTAGCTGTTTGCTTGCCCTTTGTCCTTGTCATGGTTCAGCCTCGAGCCATCGAGGTCGCTTTGGCCACTGTGGTGGCGGCACTGACAGTGTTTAAGCACCGGAGCAATATCGAGCGTTTGCGCCAGGGAACGGAGTATCGTTTCGGGCAGAAAGTTAGTTAGCAGACCATCCCTTCTGTTATATTTCTTGGACACCGGTAATATAGTAGTAGTGTTACTGTCCAATAAGCTCAGGAGGGATGCCTAAATGGATAAATTTAATGTGTTTTCTCACATTGCAGAGCGCACTGCTGGGAGCATCTATGTGGGTGTGGTCGGTCCGGTGCGCACTGGTAAGTCCACCTTTATCAAGAGGTTTATGGACTTATTTGTGATGCCTGGGATTACCGATGTCTACCTTAAGGAGCGAACGCGGGATGAACTACCCCAAAGCGGTGCTGGTCGTACCATTACCACAACGGAACCCAAGTTTGTTCCAGATGAACCGGTGGAAGTTCTCTTTGAGGAGACGATCAAAGCTCGAATTCGCCTAGTGGACTGCGTAGGTTACACAGTGCCTAGTGCAAAAGGTTACGTTGATGAGGATGGTCCACGTTTGGTTCGTACTCCGTGGTTTGAGCATCCTATACCCTTCCAGGAGGCGGCTGAGCTCGGTACCCGTCGTGTGATTGCGGAACATTCCACCATTGGCTTGGTCGTAACCACCGATGGATCCATCGCTGATTTGCCTCGTGAAGAATATGAAGACCCAGAGGCGCGAGTCGTTGAGGAGCTCAAGGCACTGGGCAAACCCTTTGTTGTCACCCTAAACTCCATCCATCCCAATAGCCCAGAGACGGTGGACCTTGCCCAGAGATTGAGCCGAGAATACGGTGTGCAGGTCATACCCATGGATTGTTTGCGGATGACAAAAGACGACATTTTAAAGCTATTTGGAGAAGTACTCATGGAGTTTCCTTTGCGGGAGTTTAATGTCCGTCTTCCGAAATGGGTGGAAGAGTTGGCGCCGGATCATTGGCTCCGCCACATGTATGAAGATGTGGCCTGGGAGTCTGTGGCTCAGTTGAAGAAGGTCAAAGACGTGAAAGAAATCGCGGTCAAGCGGTTTGCAGAATCAGAGCATGTGCAGCTTGTTACCGTTGAAAATGTGGATTTGGGCACAGGCAAAGTAACACTCAATATCGCACTCTTGAATCAACTCTTCTATAGTGTGCTGGCAGAAATGACTGGGCTAGAGGTGCAAGGAGACCATCACTTGATGCGCTTGATGCAAGATTTGACCGTGGCGAAACGGGAGTATGATAAATTATCCGCGGCCCTGCAGCATGTACGTCAGACGGGATATGGGATCGTGATACCGAGTCTCGAAGATATAACCTTTGAGCAGCCGGAGCTTGTAAAGCAGGGGCGTAATTTCGGCATCAAGCTCACCGCTAGCGCCCCTTCGATCCACATGGTGCAGGCGAGTATTCAAACGGAAGTGACGCCCCTGGTGGGAACAGAGAAGCAAGGTGAAGAACTGATGCGTTCCTTGACGGAAGAATTTGAACAAGATCCCAATGCCCTCTGGGAACGGGATTTCCTAGGCCGTTCCCTCCAAGACATGGTACGGGAAGGTATTAATAGCAAACTCTATCGTATGCCGGAGAATGCTCAAGAAAAACTACAAGAAACACTCAGTAAGATCATCAATGAGGGAAGTGGCGGGTTAATCTGTATTATTCTCTAATTTAGTGTAAGAACTTGCAGGGTGGGATTAATATTCCCACCTTTTTTACTGTCCGTTAATTGCGTTGTAGCTAGGGATATGCTATGGTTAGGCTAGTTGCATTAGGGGGCATAATTTATGGCAATTATTGTACAAAAATACGGTGGTTCCTCCGTTGCAGATTCTGACAAAATCATGGCAGTTGCTCGCCGCGTTGTAGATACAGTCAAACAAGGTCACCAAGTGGTGGTAGTTGTTTCGGCCCAGGGGAAGACGACAGATAGTCTGATTCAACAAGCGCGCTCCATCGCCAAAAACCCGCCGAAGCGGGAGATGGACATGCTACTTTCCACTGGCGAACAGGTGTCTATCGCCCTTTTGGCCATGGCCATCGACTCTTTGGGACAAGCGGTGATCTCCCTGACGGGTCCGCAAGGGGGTATCATGACAGATACCCAACATACGAAAGCTCGGATCAGGGAAGTGGATGGGGCTCGAATTAGCGCGGAGTTGGCCCAGGGCAAAGTCGTGATTGTAGCAGGCTTTCAAGGGGTAACCAACACCAATGATATTACAACTTTGGGACGAGGCGGCTCAGATACAACCGCTGTGGCTGTGGCCGCTGCCTTAAAGGCTGAAGTCTGTGAGATCTATACAGATGTAGACGGTGTCTATAGTGCCGATCCTCGCCTGGTGCCTTGTGCCCGCAAACTAGCTCAAGTGGACTATGGCGAAATGCTGGAACTTGCTTCGTTAGGTGCCATGATCTTGCAGCCCCGAGCTGTAGAGGTTGCAGCCGTGTATGAAGTGCCAGTTCATGTTCGGTCGAGTTTTTCTCGCGTACCGGGCACGATCATCAGAGAGGTGAATAGAGTGGAACGAGAGATTTCGGTCACTGGTGTGGCCTCCGATGAGAATTGTGCGAAAATTACCTTAGTGGGTATCCGCACTGACGTCAGTGTTCTCCATAATGTCTTTTCCTCCCTGGCCACAGAGGGAGTCAACGTCGATATGATCGTGCAGGCCGGAACGGCGACGCCAACGGCGGATTTGACCTTTACAGTTACTAGAGAAGAACTAGATACGGCGCTTGCCATTATCGGTAAGCTTCAGGGAGACAGCGATTGGAAGGTCGTCTGCGACGAGGATGTGGCCAAAGTATCCATTGTCGGTGCAGGCATGATGACAAACCCAGGTGTAGCCGCGAGGATGTTTGCAGCGTTGGATGAAGAGGACATACCTGTCTTTGTGGTGTCAACATCGGAGATAAAAGTGTCTTGTTTGGTTCCGCGAGGCCGTTACCAGGATGC
>JAAYOK010000108.1 GCA_012520355.1 Bacillota bacterium
ACATACACATCTTGCCATTTTTCTTCCGGTAGCTCGCTTCGTTTGGTTTTCGCATCTCGACTGCTTCTTTGCACCACTTCCTGCGCGGCAAGTTTACTAAAACCTTGAAAGGCGGAGGCAAACCATGTCCAAAGGGGTGTCGGCCCAGGTAAGAGACGGAGTTCGTCCAAAAACTCTGCTTCCGAGAGGGTTCGAGGATCCACCTTGCCTTGATCCGAAGGTTCTCTATAGGCTTTGCCAGGCAAGACACCCTGGTCGGGGAAGCGTTTTAAGGCATCCAAAATGACTCCATCTTGATCTAGAAGGTAGAGATTACTATGTCTACCCATTAATTCGAAGACCATGGTGAGCTCTGTGCTTTGTCCTAGGTGGTTCATCCCTTCAAATTTCAGGTAAACCAGGCGATCGAGACCATCCTGTTCTATCTTCACCAAGCGGCTTGGCTCTAGGTATTTGCGGAGTAGCATGCAGAACGCTGGAGGATTCAAAGGATTCTCTGGATGCTCCTCTATGGTATGGAGGCGCGGATAGATGGGATCGATGGAGATGAGCAAAGTCTCCGTCTTGCGCGGTAAACGAAACTGCAAGGTGATGGTGGTTTCGTCTGGTTGGTAGATCTTTAAGACCCGACCATTTCGTAACAAAGGGTCGAGTTCGCGAATGAGTGTATGTAAAGTCAGGCCATCTAAGGGCATAGGACCACCTCGTTTTTCCCATTATATCATCTCGGATTCTAACTCACAACTAAGCAGGGTTTCCAGTGGCTATAGCGAAGTATAGCGGAAGTGATAGGAGTTGTTTCGGATGAAAAGACAAAGAACTATCGTCCTTGTCTTGCTTGCCTTAATCTTGGGGGGAGCTTTTGTCAAGGCCAATACTAATTATGAGTTTCTGGAAAACGGCTTTATAGCCCTCTATTACCATGCAGTGCGGCTTGAGGAGACGTTTCCCCGCATCAATCCCATGGGCGTAGCCATTAGCGAATTTGAGAAGGCCGCGAAGCGGAAGGAAACCGCGGGCGAAGCGCAGTTGATGATGGGCTTAATCTATCAATATCTAGATCGTCCAGGTACGGCCCTAGGCTACTTGATTGAGTTTGCCGAGCTTCACCCAGAAGAAACCTGGGTTCACTCCCTCATCGGAGACATGTATGCCGAGATGGGCCGGATCCCGGAGGCCGAAGCGAGCTATCGGCGTGCGGTAGAGGGTTCCCCCGAGGAGACTGTTTTGGCCCAGACCTATGTGGGTCTTGGGAATGCAGCTCTGGAGCGAGGCGACTTTGAAGCGGCGAAAGAGGCGTTTCAAATCGCACTGGATAGTGCCGGCGACTATGTTGATGCACGTCTGGGTCTTGGGAAAGCCCTCTACTTCCTAGAAGATTACGAGGAGTCCATTGCAACCTTGGAAATGGCCCAGCTACAGGCACCTAGATCCACTTCTCTCTTGTATTACTTAGGCAATAGTTACCAGGCCGCGGGCCTTTTGGAACAGGCAGAGCACGCCTTTGCTCGCATCGAAGAACTTGCTGAAACACGCTAATGAGACGCTCCTCCGCCAGGGGGAGCGTACTATTTTATCGTTCCCCAGAATAAGATCACACGAACTATCGATTATTCTGGGAAAGAAGTGAGCGTCTTGGCGAAAACCTGGCACTTAACCTCTCAAGCAGAGTTACTTAAAGATTTGGGCAGCAATCCAAAGGTGGGACTCTCCCAAGTGGAAGCGGCGAAACGTTTAGCCCGCCTGGGAGCCAATGTCCTAGTTGGTAAGCCTAAGGAAGGGCCCTGGAGGATTTTCCTCAGACAGTTTCAAGACTTCATGGTTCTTGTACTCCTGGGTACAGTGATTGTCTCCATCTTGCTGGGAGAGTATTTAGATGCCACGGCTATTTTTGCCATTGTCTTTTTAAACTCCATTTTAGGTTTTTCCCAGGAATATCGGGCCGAGCGCTCCCTAGATATGCTTGGGATACTCGCCGCGCCCCATGCCAAAGTTCTGAGAGATAGACACAAAACGGTGGTAGACGCCGCAGATTTGGTACCTGGAGATATCATTTTCCTTGAACCTGGGGATCGAGTGCCCGCCGATGCCCTCCTCCTGGAAAGCAAACTCTTAAGTGTGGATGAGTCCAATTTAACCGGGGAATCCATCCCTGTCACGAAAGATGCCGCATTTCGCGGGACGGCATCGACGGTTACGGGAGATTTGAAGAATATTGTTTTCAAAAGTACCTTGGTGACCAGGGGATATGCAACCTGCTTGGTAGTAACTACAGGCATGGACACAGAAATCGGCGAGATCGCCCATTTGCTCCAAGAAGACGTGGAAGTGCAGACTCCCTTACAGAAGCGCTTGGGTCAACTAGGAAAAGTCCTGGTCTTAGCCTGTCTAGCTATTGTGGCGGTTGTTTTCTTAGCCGGCGTAAAGCAAGGCTTACCTGTATATAAGATGTTTATGGTAGGGGTTACCCTCGCGGTCGCTGCCATTCCCGAGGGCTTACCAGCTGTTGTCACCATCGCCCTTTCCGTTGGGGTACAGCGCATGAGTAAGCAAAACGCCATTATTCGGCAACTGCCCGCGGTAGAGACCCTGGGCTGTGCCACAGTGATCTGTTCTGACAAGACAGGGACCCTGACCCTCAATCAAATGGAGGTAGAATCCATCTGGTCCGCATCTCACGGTCTAGAGGCGGAACCTAAGGGTGAGGTGGGGGATTCCCTCTACTATGCAACCGCAACCGCAGCCCTCTGCACTCGGGCCGAGGTGTATCAAGGGGGCGAGTTTTTCGGTGAGCCCACCGAAGTGGCCTTGCTGCGCTTTGCAGAACGGAGTGGCTTTGGGGGGCAAGGAGCTTGGCGAAAGAACTTCCTGGAGGTAGAAAGCCTGCCCTTTGATTCGGAGCGGAAACGGATGACGGTGGTTGTGAAAAAGGGCAATGAGCATCTGGCTTTGGTGAAAGGCGCGCCCGATGTTATCCTGCAGCGCTGCACACACATTATGGTGGGTTCCCAGATCGTTCCGTTCAACCAGACCTATCGTCAATTGGCCCTGGAGGCCCTGGAGCTCATGGCGGATCAGGCCCTCAGAGTATTGGCCACAGCCCATAAGTCCTTAGGTAAGAAACTGACACCTGCCTCTGGCTGGGAGCAGGGCTTGATTTTAACAAGTCTGATTGGTATGCTAGATCCCCCCAGGCCGGAAGTGCCAGGGGCCATCCGAGCTGCTAGCCAGGGAGGGATCCGGACGATTATGGTCACCGGTGATCATAAGAAGACGGCTGCGGCCATCGCGGAGCGAATTGGCCTAATCGGCCCGTTTTCCCGGGGTCCTTCCGAAGTATTAACGGGGGCTGAGTGGGAAATGTTGACTCCATTAGAACAGAGAAAGAAAATCCAATCAGTCGCGGTCTTTGCCCGAGTGGCGCCAAGTCATAAACTCTCCATTGTGCGTGCCCTTAAGGAAAATGGTGAAATTGTGGCCATGACGGGCGATGGGGTGAACGATGCTCCCGCGGTCAAGGAAGCCCAAATTGGGGTCAGTATGGGTATTCAGGGGACCGATGTAACGCGCGAAGCGTCTGATATGGTCCTCCTTGATGATAATTTCGGCACCATTATCCGTGCTGTGCGGGAAGGTCGGGGCATCTATGACAATATTCGCAAGTTCATCCGCTATCTGCTGGGCTGCAATGTAGGTGAGGTGTTGACCATGCTTGTGGCCACGCTCCTTGGGCTACCTTTACCCCTGATCCCCATGCAAATTCTGTGGATGAATCTTGTTACCGATGGTTTGCCCGCCATTGCTCTGGGCCTGGATCCAACGGACCAAGATCTGATGCTGGAAAAACCCCGGGATCCCCAAGAAGGGGTGTTTGCCCATGGCCTTTTAAAACGGATTTTGTTTTCTGGAACGGCCATTAGCCTGGCCGCCTTGGGAATTTTCGTCTTTAGTCTCTGGTATCATCCTGGGGATGTGCTGCTAAGTCGAACCCTGGCCTTTACCACCTTAGTCTTGGCCCAACTTGTGTTCTCGTTCCAATGTCGTTTTGAACGTTACTCCATTTTTGAAGCAGGTGTCCTGGGGAACATCTATCTGATCTTCGCTGTGCTCTTATCCTTCTCAGCCCAAGTGCTCATTCTCTACAATCCATTTCTCGCCAACATGTTCCAGACAGTACCCCTCGGGGGCGAAGATTGGCTCCTAGTCAGCATTTTTGCCATTTTTCCCCTCTTTGTGGAGACTGTATTAAGGCTCGTCAAGCAGATGGTACGACGTCACTTTTCCCTGCTAAAAGTGTGAATTGGTGACTTTTTCCCAAGTTTGCTTGCAGGATTATTTTGTCAGAAACCGAACTAGTGTAGGAGACCACCAGCTTGGAGGAGACAAATTTGATCAAGAGCATGACCGGTTTTGGACAGGGAGAAGCTAGAGACAGTGGTTTTTCCGTCCAAGTGGAAATTAAAGCAGTGAATCATCGTTATTTAGATATGTTTTTTCGCATTCCTAAGCAATATGGCCAATTGGAGGAGACCGTGCGGTCCATTATCTCTCGCCGGGCCAATCGAGGCCGCTTCGAAGTGGTCTTATCCCTGGAGGAGTTTGCTGATCAAGAGCGAACTGTAGAGACAAATCAATCTCTCTTGCGAGGTTATATTCAAGCCCTCAGGCAGATTCAGGCGGAACTTGGAACGGATGAACCACTTCGTTTGGCCGATGTACTCGCTTTGCCTGGCGTTTTAGAAGTGGACGAGCCTGAAGCAAACTGGGACGAGCTGCGTCAGCTTGTGGCAGAAGCTACAGAGACCGCCATGGATCGTCTAGAAGCGATGCGTGTGGCGGAAGGAGAACGCCTCTTCCTTGACTTGCAGGAGAAAATACGTTTGATAGAGAACCTAAAGCAAGAAGTTGCCAAAGAGGCCCCCCAGGTGATGATCGATTATAAAAATCGTCTGCGAGAGCGCTTGGGAGAGCTGCTCGACGGGACAACTATCACTGAAGAACGCTTCTTGGGTGAAGTTGCCATCTTTGCAGATCGGTGCAGTATAGATGAAGAACTTGTTAGGTTAGAAAGTCATATAAGCCAGTTGAGAGAAACCTTACATGCAGAAGATTCGGTAGGACGGAAACTTGACTTCTTGATTCAAGAAATGAATCGTGAAGTGAATACCATAGGCTCCAAGGCGAACAATGTACATATCGCTACTTTAGTAGTGAGTATGAAAAGTGAGTTGGAGAAAATCCGCGAACAGATACAGAATATCGAATAAGCATGAAGGAGGTGAGCAACAGTGGCACTACCACATCTGACCCCTGAAGAAAAGTTGCAGGCACTGAAGAAGGCGCAAGAAATGCGGAGTAAGAGGGCTGAATTACGGACCAAGTTAAAGGAGGGTTCTTTGAGTCTTCAAGAGGTTCTAGATTCGGTCGATAACGAAGTAATCGCTAGAATGCGTGTTACCTATCTCCTACAGTCTTTACCCCAAGTTGGCAAAGTAACGTCGGAGAAGATTATGCGCGAAATTGGGATTAATGAGAACCGCCGTGTGCAGGGTCTTGGTGCGCGGCAAAGGGAGCAGTTGCTTCAGCGACTGGGATAAGCGGTAAGGAGCTGAAAGAATGGGGATACGCTTGATTAATATTGGGTTTGGCAATATCGTGGCGGCTAATCGGATAGTGGCTATCGTCAGCCCCGAATCGGCTCCAATTAAGAGAATGGTGCAGGAAGCCCGAGAAAGGGGCATGTTAATTGATGCCACCTACGGGCGGCGTACCAGAGCGGTCATTGTCGCTGATAGTGATCACATTATTTTATCAGCAGTACAACCTGAGACTGTGGCACATCGCTTAACCAGTAAAGACCAACTTGAACCCAATGAAAAATAGGAGTTGCTGCTGAATTGAAGGGAACACTACAGAATGCCAGGGATGGTGGGATTAAGATGAACGGTTTTCTCATTGTTTTGTCCGGACCGAGTGGTGCTGGAAAAAACTCCGTGATGAATGCTGTTTTTCCCACTATCCCTAATCTTAAATACTCCATTAGTGTCACCACCAGGCCGCCTAGAGCTGGCGAGGTGGATGAGGTCAATTATTTTTTTCGCTCCGAAGCGGAGTTTGATCAGATGCTCAAAGACGATCATTTATTAGAGTCGGCTACCTTTGTGGGCTATCGCTATGGAACGCCCAAGAGTTTTGTCGAGGATCAGATCCGCGCCGGAAATGCCGTCATTATGGATATTGATATTCAAGGGGCCAAGCAAATCAGGGAAAAGATGCCTGAAGCGGTCTTTGTCTTCTTATTGCCTCCAACACCTGGGGAACTCAGCAAGAGGCTACGTTTGCGCGGTTCAGACTCGGAAGAAGTGATCAAGAGACGTTTAGCAAAATCTTACGAGGAAATCAAGCATATAGTGGATTATGATTATTATATAGTCAATGACGATCTCAGCAAAGCTGCAGAGCAGTTGAGGCAGATCATCTTAAGTGAATGGTCTCGGGTCAGTCGGATTGACATGGAGAGATTGGCTAAGATTTGGGAAGGAGGGTTACCCGATGAAAACGAAGATTAATGCCGACCGTTATACGGCCATTGTGGCCGTTTCACAAAGGGCTAGACAGATCATTGATGGTCTCGAGCCCGTGATAGAGTGCAAGTCCACAAAACCTGTGACGATTGCCATTGAGGAGTTAAAAGCAGGCAAGATTCAATGGAAGCACAATAAAGGCGAAGCAAATTAGAGAAAGCCTGTGGTCAATACCACAGGTTTTTTTAGGCGGTGATGACAGATGAAGCAGTTTGCAGGAGTCATTGTGGATGTGCGTGCTGAAGCGGTGAATCGGGTCTTTCAATATGGGATTCCTGCTCCTTACCAGAATCAAATCAGGATCGGTCACCGCGTTCTCGTTCCTTTTGGACGCCGCAAGATCGAAGGCTATGTTGTGGAGCTATCAAGCAAGTTAGAGGTGGAGCAAGCGAAACTGAAGGATCTCATAGAGCTCCTTGATCCAGAGCCCTTGATTCACCCTTCCTTGGTGGAGCTCGCCCTTTGGATGGAAAAAACCTATGTGGGGCTCCTCTCCGAGGCTCTGCAATACATGTTACCCCCAGCTTTTCGCTATGGCCGGGAACGGGTGGGGGCCAAGACAGCGCAAGTTGTCACCCTCCTTGTACCTGAACCAAAGCTCCGGAAAAACGCCAAAGCCCAAGCCCGTGTCATCGAAATCCTACGAAGAAAGCCACAAATTCTGGCTGCAGATTTGGTTACTCAGGCTGCCACCAGCCATCAGACCCTGCGAGCCCTAGAGGAGCAGGGGATTATTGCTCTTCAGGAAATGACCTTAGAGCGGAAGGTGGAGTGGGATACCATTTCTGATCCGAAGCACCGTCTGACCTGGGAGCAAGAACAGGCAGTAGCTGCCATCCAGGACGAGAGGAAGGCGTCTCGCCGACCTGTACTTCTCCATGGGGTTACAGGTAGTGGAAAAACAGAGGTCTATCTACAGATTATTGCCGAAGTTCTCAAGGAAGGAAAACAGGCCATTGTCATGGTGCCTGAAATTGCCTTGACGCCTCAGACGCTGAACCGCTTTGCCGCCCGTTTTGGTCAAAGGGTCTCAGTGCTTCATAGCGGACTTTCCCTAGGGGAACGTTTTGACCAGTGGTGGAAGATCTACAGGGGAGATGTGGATGTAGTCATTGGTGCCCGTTCCGCCGTTTTTGCACCAACCCAAAATTTAGGCTTGATTGTCCTGGATGAGGAACACGAAGGGACGTACAAACAAGAAGAAGGGTCCATTCGTTACCAGACCCGTGATGTGGCCATCAAACGCTGTGAGCTTGTGGGCGGACAAGTGGTTTTAGGTAGTGCTACCCCTGCTTTGGAGAGTTACCACCAAGCGCTGCAAAAGCGTTTCCGTTTGGTGGAATTGACAAAACGGGTGGAAGCTCGCCCCTTGCCTCAGGTGCGAGTGGTGGACATGCGCGAAGAGTTTGAAAAGGGCAATCGCTCCATGTTTAGTACCGACCTCAAGGCAGCCCTAGAGGAGCTGGTAGGGAGTGGCAATCAGGCCATTATTCTGCTTAATCGACGAGGATTCTCCCGCTTTGTCCTTTGCAGGGAGTGTGGCGAGGTTTTGGAATGCCCTAACTGTCAAGTGTCCCTCACCTATCACCAGGAAGATGCCCGTCTCCACTGCCATTATTGTCTCCATCGCCAAACACTACCCACGAAGTGCCCGAAGTGTGCCTCCCGTTTCCTGCGTCAATTTGGGGTAGGAACAGAACAAGTGGAAGAGGTCTTGGCCAGGGAGTATCCAGAGCTCAAGACGTTGCGACTCGATGCAGATACTACCCGCCGCAAAGGTGCCTATCGGACTATCTTAGGGAAGTTTGCCAAAAAAGAGGCCCAGGTCTTGGTGGGAACGCAAATGGTGGCTAAGGGATTCGATTTTCCTGACGTTACTTTGGTGGGGGTCCTCAGTGCCGACCTAGCCCTAAACTTTCCCGATATTCGCTCCTCAGAGCGTACTTTTCAGCTTTTAACCCAGGTGGCTGGTCGCAGCGGCCGGGGTGAGAAAAAGGGCCAGGTCATCATCCAGTCCTATGATCCTGCCCATTTTTCCATTCAAGCGGCGCAAAACCATGATTATCATGACTTTTATCGCAAAGAAATCGGCTTTAGGCGCCAGCTTGGCTATCCGCCCTTTCAAGAATTAGTGCGTCTTTTATGCAGTGGTCCCCAAGTGGCAACGAAGGAAGCGACCGAAGGAATCCATGCCTATTTGCTGACCCAGGGATTTCCACAAAAAGATATCTTAGGGCCACAAGAAGCTCCCATCGGGCGAATTCAGGGGCGTTACCGGTGGCAGATTCTCCTCCGTAGTGGCAAGGTACCGCTAGAACTGCTACGAAACATTCCGCCCCTTCCAGCTGAGGTTCAACTGACAATCGATATTGATCCCCTCTATATGTTGTAGGTGTGATATAATATATCGATGGAACGAAAAAAGTAGAGGTGGGTGATTCCAGATGGCAAAACTTCCAATTATCAAAATAGGCGATCCTGTTTTGGAGCAAGAAGCAGTGGAAGTACCCAAAATCACAAAGAAGATTACGAAATTAATTGATGATATGCTGGAAACCATGTACGATGCCAATGGCGTTGGTTTGGCTGCACCGCAGGTGGGTGTCAGTCAGCGCATCATAGTCCTAGATGTGGGTGAAGGTCCTGTTGTCTTGGTGAATCCTGTGATTCAATCGGCCCAGGGCGAGGAGATCGATGTGGAAGGATGTCTCAGTATTCCAGAACGTTGGGTCTATGTAAAGCGCGCCACTCAAGTCGTGATTACCGGTTTGAATGAAAAGGGTAAACCGGTACGGATCGAGGCCGATGGCTATTTTGCCAGGGCACTACAACATGAAGTGGATCATCTCCACGGGGTCTTAATGTTAGAGCGGATGCTAGCCGAAGCTGAAGTGGAACAAGTAGAAAGCCCTGTGAGCGAGGGGGCGGAGGAATAGATGCGAGTTGTCTTTATGGGTACTCCAGAGTTTGCGGTACCGAGCTTAAAGGTCCTTTTAGACGAGCATGAGGTGGTAGCCGTGGTTACCCAGCCTGACCGAAGACAAGGCCGAGGACAAAGATACGCCTACTCCCCTGTGAAGGAAGAGGCTCTCAAACACGGCTTGACCATACTGCAACCGGAACGAATTGCAGAACCAGAGGTTATGGCCAAGCTTAAGAGTTACGCCGCCGATCTCTTTGTCGTTGTGGCCTTTGGCCAGAAGATTCCCGATGAGCTTTTGACTGCACCGCGCTTTGGCTGCATTAATGTCCACAGTTCTCTTTTACCAAAATACCGGGGGGCAGCACCCATTAACGCTGCCATTATCCATGGTGACGAGGTAACCGGGGTGACCACGATGTATCTGGCCTCTGGTTGGGATAGTGGTGACATCATCCTCCAAGCCCAAGAACCGATTCTTCCCCGAGACACGGCGGGCGCCCTCCATGATCGCCTCATGCAGAAAGGTGCGGATCTCTTGGCAGAGACTCTGCGGCAGTTGGCCCTGGGCGAAGCTCCGAGGATTCCGCAAGATCATGACCAAGCAACCTATGCCTTCAAGCTTTCTAAGACCGATGCACTGGTTGATTTCCAGGAATCCGCCACCAAGCTCGATCACTTGATCCGGGGTATGAATCCCTGGCCATTAGCTTACACTGTAGTAGGGGGTGAGATGGTGAAAATCCACGAGGCCCTACCACAAGAGGCCCAGGGTCGCCCAGGGGAAATTCTCGGTTTTGTGGACCAAGGTCTGCTGGTCGCTTGTGGTGAGGGAGCGCTTCTTTTACAGAAGGTACAAAGACCCAATGGGAAAGTTGTTTCAGGTGTGGATTTTGCCAATGGTTTGCGTCTACAAGAAGGAGGTGTCTTAGATGTTTTATGATCCTACATTTATCTTAGTTCTCCCTGCTTTGTTCTTCGCGATGTATGCCCAGTTTAAAGTGCAAAGCTCGTTTAATCAATATTTACGGGAACGCTCTTATGGTGGTTTTACCGGCTATCAAGTGGCCAGGCAGATCCTGGATGATCAGGGTTTGCACAATGTGAGTGTGGAACGTGTGGCGGGGCAACTTTCGGACCATTACGACCCTCGGACCAATACAGTCCGCCTGTCACCAGATGTGTATAGTGGTACCAGTATTGCAGCGGTGAGCGTGGCCGCCCACGAAGTGGGGCACGCGGTGCAACATGCGACGAAGTATGCGCCCCTGGGTTTTCGAACCAGCCTGTTTCCTGTGGCCAGTATCGGTTCGCAGATGGCCATGCCGCTCTTTCTCATCGGCCTCTTGCTGAGCTTTGATGTCTTGATGCTGGTTGGAATTTGGTTTTTCGTGGCAGCCCTGGGTTTTCAGCTTGTGACCCTCCCCGTGGAGTTCAACGCTTCCAGAAGAGCCCTTGGTTATCTCAATTCCGGTGGCTTTTTGAGTAAAGCGGAAGTGCCCAAGGCAAAGTCTGTCTTAAATGCAGCGGCTCTCACCTATGTGGCAGCGGTAGCCGTCTCGGCCACCCAGCTTTTACGTCTACTCATTCTGAGAGGAAACCGGAGACGCTAATGAAGAAGATTCATAATCCTCGGCAGCTTGCCGTCATCACCTTAAATGAACTTGAGGAAAAGGGGGACTTCCTTCGGGAGGTCCTTGATTTGCATTCGCGCCAAAATGACTTAAGTCCTCTAGATCAAGGCCTTTATACTGAGCTTGTCTATGGTACGGTGCGCATGCGCCGCAACTTAGACTACGTGATTTCATCCTTCAGTTCCCGGCCTCTAACTAAGGTTACTCCTGCGATTTTAAATGTACTGCGCAGTGCAGTATACCAGATTCTCTATCTAGAACGTGTTCCGGCCCATGCCGCGGTGAACGAAGCGGTGAAGCTCGCGCGCATCTTTGGACATGAAGGCGTGGCTAAGTTCACCAATGGTCTTTTGCGGCAGCTCATACGCAAGAAGGACACCATCTCGTATCCAGATTGGGAAAGGGATCCTGTTTTGCACTTGGGGCTAAAGTACTCCTTTCCCTCCTGGATGGTCGAGCATTGGCTCAGCTGGCTTGGGCCTACCGAAACTGCCATGCTTTGCCAGGCTCTGAATGAGACGCCGAAGCTGAACATTCGGGTCAATACCGTGAAGACCTCCGTGCCAGAGCTCAGAGATTATCTTACAGAACAAGGGATCAGCTCCGCACCTGGGAAGTTTGCCCCTGACGTTTTGGAGGTGAGCCCCGCGGGTCTCGTTGTGAAAGATCAAGCTCTAGCCAGGGGAATGTATTATATTCAAGATGAGAGCAGTGCACTTGCAGCCCACGCTCTCCAAGTGGAGGCGGGGCAGACGGTATACGATCTCTGTAGCGCCCCCGGGGGGAAGACCACCCATCTAGCTCAATTAATGAATAACCAAGGACAGATTTTTGCCTTTGATGCCAGTGGGAATCGTTTGGCCCTGGTGGAAGAGAATGCAAGACGCCTAGGGATCACCATCATCGAAACAACGATTCGAGATGCCACCGAAACATGGAACTTGCCCCCTGGCCCCCGGGTCTTAGTGGATGCTCCGTGTTCGGGACTTGGGACCATGAACCATCGCCCCGATATTCGCTGGAACAAGACCCCTCAGGAGATTAAGGAACTGGTAAACTTGCAGAGGAAAATCCTCAGCGCCGCATCGAAGGCCGTAGCTCCCGGGGGACTTCTTCTTTACTCTACCTGTACATTGACCAAGGATGAGAATCAGGATGTGGCCCACTGGTTTCTCCAAGAGCACACTGATTTTTCTGGAGCTTCATTCCCGGCTTGGTTTCCACCAGGGGAAACAGAGTGGATGCGCACCATCTTGCCTCATCACCATGGACTCGATGGCTTCTTCCTGGCGGTTTTTAGAAAACAGAGAAGATAACAATAAATTGACAAGAGTTGCTAGAGTGGAAGGGGTTTGCCACTTTGTGTCAAATATCTTAGTACAACGCTGGTGGAGGGATCCTATGCACATTCTTGTCGTTGATAACAATGTGGAGCTATGCCGGGCGTTACAGGATTATTTCGAAACCCAGGACGACATCGATGTAGTGGGCGTTGCTTATGATGGGGAAGAGGCTCTGGAAAAGATTGAACGTCTGCAGCCAGATGTGATCTTGCTGGATATTACCATGCCCTATTTAGACGGACTGGGCGTTATGGAGCGACTTGGGAGTCTAAAGATCGAAAAGAAGCCCAAAGTGGTAGCCATGACAGCTTTTAGCACGGACACGCTTCTAACTCGTTTGATGTCACTTGGTGTTGACTACTTTGTTGTTAAGCCATTTCGACTAGAAATTCTCGCCCAGAGACTGCGGGAATTTACCCAGGATGGGAAGGGTATGAAGGTTTTAGAAGCGGCATCCACCTTAGACGTGCACCTGGGTATAGAGCAAAGAGTGACGAAACTTCTCCATGCCATGGGCGTACCCCCGCACTACAAGGGGTTTTCTTATCTCAAGGAGGCTGTCCTGATGTGCACCGATGATGGTTATACTTCCGGCGTCCTAACTAAGGATATCTATCCGAAGCTGGCAGCAAAGTATCATTCGAGCCCGAGCGGGGTGGAAGCTGCGATTCGTAACGCCGTTGTTGCCGCCTGGGAGCATGGCAACACGGATTATATCCGTGAACTATGCCAACCCTATTGTGGGGAACGCATGCCCACCAATGCCCTAATCATCGCGAAAATCGCTGAAAAGACCAAAGCAAGCGATGAGCAAATCCAGTTGTAAGAGCATCTTCTCTACTTGGAGAAGATGCTTTTGTTATCAGGAAGGCGATCGAGGAAGGCGATTGACAAGGGGCCCATTGCAGTTTTATACTGTATTTGCGGGGCGTGGCTCAGTTTGGTAGAGCATCGCGTTCGGGACGCGGAGGTCGCACGTTCAAATCGTGTCGCCCCGACCAGTTTTTTCGTGAACCAGGTGCTGATCTGGTTCTTTTTGTCTATGTAGGATATCTAATGGTTCCAAAGACAGCTTTTCCGAGGCAAAGCGAAAGAATTTCCGCAACGTTTTCTCCAGGCGTTTTTGGTAAGCCTGGGAGTGGTGTGTACTAGAGATATACGACTCCACTTGTTCACACGTAGTTGTGGCTAGTAGGTGACGTAAGAAACGGGATGCGTCTCCTAAATAGTATTCTTCCGATCGGATACCCTGATCGAGAAGGTATTCCACATAGGCTGTTAGGAAATGGACTTTAGCCCGTTTGCTCAATGATCTCACCCCTTGAATTGGAGGTTCAGCTTTGCATATCGTAGGACTTTTCCCTGAAGAACTGAAGGACTGGTTGGTAGAAAGGCAGATTGCATCCTTTAGAGCCGATCAGATTTTTCTCTGGCTCCATCGTCATACGGTGGCAGAGTTTTCCGCCATGACCAATCTACCAAAGGAGATTATCCGTAAGCTCCAAGAGAGTTTTGGCTCCGTTTGGCCCCTAGAACTTGTGGTTCGCCGGGTATCGCAAGATGGTACCGAGAAATATCTCTTTTCCTTGGGGGATGGGGCTAGTATTGAGTCTGTTTTGATTCCAGACGGGCCCCGGCAGACCCTTTGCATCTCTAC
Organism: Bacillota bacterium; assembly: GCA_012520355.1. Classification (GTDB taxonomy): domain Bacteria; phylum Bacillota; class Limnochordia; order Darwinibacteriales; family Darwinibacteriaceae; genus UBA5420. The sequence continues at coordinate 14,139 of JAAYOK010000108.1, forward strand.
GCAGGTTGGTTGTGCCATGGGCTGTTCGTTTTGCGCCACAGGACGTAGTGGCTTCACACGCAACTTGACTGTAGGAGAGATTGTGGCTCAAGTGCTTTGGGTGCAGAACCGTTTGAAACCGCTTGGCAAAGAGATCTCCAACATCGTCTACATGGGTATGGGAGAGCCTCTTGCCAACTATGATGCTGTTCTTGCCAGTCTCCGTCTACTGAACCATCCCCAGGGACTGAATCTCGGGGCTCGGAGACTGACCATCTCTACCTGTGGCTTAGTTCCCCAAATCCGTTCTTTGGCCACAGAAGATATCCAGGTCAATTTGGCCATTTCCTTACATGCAGTGGATGATAAAAAGCGGTCGGAAGTGATGCCTGTTAACCGCCGCTTTCCCCTGAATGAGCTGCTGGCCGCATGTGACTATTATACGGAGAAGACAGGACGCCGCATCTCCTATGAGTATGCCCTAATTCGTGGTTTTAATGATCACCAAGGAGAAGCCAGGGCCCTACGGGATTTATTGAAAGGTCGACTTTGTCATGTGAACTTGATTCCCATTAACCCCGTTGGCGAGGTCCAGCGACCCTCAGCCCGGAGTATTGCCGAGTTTGCGCAAGTGTTGGAGGCAGGACAAATTCCTGTTTCGATTCGCAAAGAACGGGGCACTGATATAGAAGCCGCTTGCGGTCAATTGCGTCAAACCCACTTACAGGAGTGAACGATTTGATTGAAAGTTTTAAAACTTGGTTACAGACAAGAGTGGAGAAATTTAGAGGAAAACCTTTAGAGAAGGCAGAAGTTAGTAAGAGTGTGCATGATGCCGCCCCCACCAAGCGGTATAAGATCGTGAAAGGAACAGAAGATGATTCGACCTTAGAGAGTTACCTCATTACAGATTCTGGCGAAGTTCTCTTGCAACCCGGTTTCTTAGTGGGCCGGGGAATGAGCTGTCACTTGAAGTTGACGGATCCTGGTACAAGTCGTGTGCATGCGAGTTTTAACAGGATCCGCGAGGGGTGGATACTCAAGGATAATTTGAGTAAGAATGGTACCCTTGTCAATGGGGAACCCGTTCAAAGTGCACTTTTAAGACCTGGCGATCAGATCCAGATCGGGCAGACGTTGTTAGTCTACGAGGAGAGATAACTATGGCCATCATTCACTGGCTTGGCAGGGCATTTGTGGTCGTTTGGCTAGTGAGAATTGTGCTACAGTTTGTCAAAGCGATGCTCGAAGAGCTAAAATAGGGGTGTTTGCTGTGGATGTAAGGACCGCAACCGATGTAGGACAAGTACGGGAGAATAATGAAGATGCTCTTTGGGTAGCCGCTTCGAGCCTCGTTGTTTGCGATGGCATGGGAGGACATGTGGCCGGGGAAGTGGCCTCGAGTCTTGCTGCCAAAGCAATTGAAGACTTTCCCTTTTCAGGGATCGATCCAGAAAATGAAGTTCGTGCAGCGATTCAAAAGGCCCAAGAGGCAATTCTCCATGAGGCCGAAATCCATGCTGAGTACCGTGGGATGGGGAGTACCATTACCTTAGCCTTGGTTTCGGAGCCTGATTCGGAAGGTCGCGTTCGCTTGACCCTAGGTCATGTTGGCGATAGTCGTTGTTATATCTTCTCCCACGGGGTTTTGCAGCAACTCACCAGTGATCATTCTGTGGTGGGAGAGCTTTTGCGCCAAGGTACCATTACAGCCTCTGAGGCCCGCACACACCCGAAAAAACATGTTTTAACCCAAGTTTTAGGTTCCCCCGACGTGGAGATAGAAATCATCGAAACGGAACTTGAACCTGGGACACTGATCCTCTTATGTACAGATGGTCTCACCGATCTTGTGGATGATCAGCAAATTGCCAAGACCTTACAAGGCGATTTCTACGCCTCAAATCTAGCTCGGGATCTGGTGGATTTAGCCAACGAACTTGGTGGAGTGGATAATATCACTGTCATTGTGGCTAAGGTGTAGCGGAGGAGGTATTTCCGTGATCAGAACCCCTTATCGTATCTGGTTGGAATTTACTGGCTGGCTGCTTTGTCTCCTGGGATGGTTATATTTCCTCCAGGGGCAGCTCCAGTGGTGGCAGCCTGGTGTACTATGGGTGATGTTCATGGTTTTGTTTTTTCTCACGCAAAGGTTGCGCTTCGATGCAGGTGCCATTCCCTTTGTGGCTGTCTTGGTTCTCTTGGGCTGGCTTTTTCTCACCCGTCTCGACCCAAACTGGGCCACGACTCAAACCTATGGAGCCCTCCTATCTGGTTTAGGTTATCTCTGTGGAGTTTTCCTTGGGAGCACAAAGAGACAGCGTCAGCCTTATCTTTGGGCCGGAGCAGCCCTGGGTCTAGTGGCAATAACCGCCATCTTTGGGACAAGTGTTGGCGGGGCCAGGGCCTGGCTGACCATTTTAGGTTTTCGCTTTCAGCCGGTGGAACTCGCCCGCATTTGCCTAATTCCCTATTTGGCCAGCTACTTTACGGACCATCGCTCTCCTTGGGAGGTGGGGGTCGTCTTGGGAGCCTTTTTTCTGGTGTTAGCTTGGCAACGTGATCTAGGTCCAGCCTTGCTGATGTTCGCCGTCTTTTGCTGGATGTCTCTTTTTGCCCATTTCACTTGGTCAAAGCTACTAGCGTATGGCGGTGTCACTTTTATTGGCTTTGGTTTTGCCTATCACTGGTTTCCCCATTTGCAGAGTCGCGTTCAGGCCTGGTTAGCACCTTGGGATTACTTAGATAGTAAGGGCTATCAGGTCCTGCAAGGACTTTTTGCCCTCCAAAGTGGCGGGCTCGTGGGCCAAGGACTAGGGGGAGGGATGGCCAAGGTCATTCCTAATGTTCATACCGACTACTTGTTTGCCATTTTGGGGGAAGAATTTGGTCTCTTGGGCACATTTTCCCTCTTCCTTCTTTATCTGAGCTTGGCTTTTTGGGCCCTACGTCTCTTGCATGCGGTGGAGGAGCCCTATGAACAGATGTTGGGACTAGGTCTCACCCTCCTCTTGCACTTCCAGGTGTTCTTGGTTGTAGGGGGCATTTTACGCCTTGTTCCCTTGACAGGTATGACTCTGCCTTTTGTGAGCTATGGTTCCACCTCTTTAGTCGCTCAAATGATCATGCTGGGCATGGTTGTGGGTTTGGGAGGAAGGAGAGGTGATGGCTCTGGCGCGTAAGGCCTTCCTATCTTTAGCTGTCCTTTACTGTATGCTCTTCGTTAGTCTGACCTATTGGCAAGTGTTTGCGGATCTAGACACTCATCCTGCCAATCCTCGCTACTACCAAATATTTGAGAAAGATCGTGGGGTAATCTATGATCGTAAGGGGATTCCCTTAGCCTGGTCCGAATTAGACGGAGCAAGCTATACCCGGATTTATGCCGCAGCGGGTTTAAGCCCTACCTTGGGATATTTCCATCCACGTTACGGTCTTACGGGTCTGGAACGATTGTATCACGAAGACTTAAACCTTGGTCGGAGCCTGATTACCACACTCGATCTTGACCTTCAAAAGACCGCCGCCCAACTGCTCGGGGACCAAGTGGGTGCCGTCGTGGTGATGAGGCCTAGCACAGGCGAAATTTTAGCCCTTGTCTCCTCACCGGCTGTGGATGGTAACCTTCTGGGTGCCAATTGGTCAGATTATCTGAATGATGAACGAAGTCCTTTCTTGAACAGGGTAACCCATGGTCTTTATCCGCCGGGCTCAACGGTGAAGCCCATTGTCTATGGAACCGCCCTTTTGACAGGGCTGACGGAAAGCTCTACACTATGGGAAGACCAGGGCTCACTTTTGATCCAAAATCGAAGTATCAGTAATTTCGGCAACAAGGCCCATGGCAGTATTCCAACAGATCGGGCCCTGGCCCTTTCGTCCAATGTTGTCTTTGCCCAGCTCGCTGTGTCTTTGGGCGATCGTCTCTTGGAAGCCTATCGGTCCTTTGGCCTAGGAAGTTCCCTCGTGTTTGACTTGGAGAATCAAGGGGGACATTGCCCTGTAACCATCGCCTCGGACTATGATGCTGCGCAGCTTGGCATCGGTCAGGGAAAACTCTTGGTTACACCCCTACAAATGGCATGTCTTGTCTCCACCATTGCCAATGATGGGGTGATGATGCGCCCCTTTGTCGTTTGGGAGCTCAGGGGTGGTTTGCGAATGCGACAGATTATTCGTCCCCAAAGTATGAACAGTGTGTGGGAGGCGTCGTTGGCCCAGGAAATTCAGAAGGCCATGGTCCTGGCAGCCCGAGAGGGTACAGCCAAGACCAACACCGATCTGGACTTGGACTATGGAGGAAAGACAGGTACAGCTCAGATGGCTCTGGGCCGGGACCATGCTTGGTTTATTGGCTTTGCACCTGCAGCAAAACCAGAAGTTACAGTCGCTGTCCTTATGGAACATGGTGGCACCGGTAGCCAGGTGGCGGTACCCCTTGGTACAAAGCTGCTCAAAGCCGCTTTAGGACTTGATGAGTAAGGATAAAGGGTGAGAGTATGATTGGGGAAATGTTAGCCAATCGCTATGAGATATTAGAAAAGGTCGGCGACGGAGGCATGGCCTTGGTTTATAGTGCCAAGGATCATCTGCTGAGCAGAATTGTTGCGGTTAAAATACTGCGGGCTCAGTTTGCCGATGATGAGGAGTTTGTGGAGCGCTTCCGCAGGGAGGCACGTTCCGCCGCGAGTTTGTCCCATCCCAATATCGTTAATATTTATGACGTGGGAGAAACCGAGCACATTCATTTTATTGTGATGGAGTATGTGCAAGGCCAGAACTTGCACGATTTAGTTCGCGACCATGGTTCTTTTCCCCAAGATGTTATCGTCAGTGTGGGAAAGCAAATCGCCATGGGGTTAGCCCACGCCCATTATCATGGGATTATTCACCGTGACATTAAGCCCCATAATATTCTGGTCACCGACGAGGGGCGGGTCAAAGTGACAGATTTTGGGATCGCCCAGGCCATGAGTACCAGCAATCTCACCCAAACAGGTATGGTTTTAGGTTCTGTCCACTATTTTTCGCCAGAACAGGCGCGGGGCGTAAATGTGCAGGCTGCCAGCGATCTCTACTCTTTAGGTATTGTCTTATATGAAATGATTGCAGGTCACCCTCCCTTTAAGGGAGAATCGCCCATTAGCATCGCTTTAAAGCAAATTCAGGAACATCCCTTGCCACTGAGGGACTTGAGACCTGATCTCGATGGCGAATTGGAGGACTTGGTTCTCAAACTATTAAACAAGGAACCCAAGAAGCGCGGCGCAAATGCAGAAGAGATTGTTAAAGCCTTTCAGCGGATTGAGCGCCGCTTACAGATGCACGGAGATGGACAAAACCATGGGGATCAGACCATGCCTTTGCCAGCACAGGGGAAAGCAAGGAGAGGGGGTTTTATTGGCTTGGCTGCAAAAAAGAAACAGACCAAGAAACAACAAAAAAAGGAAGCTCAGAAAGGCGCACCGCGCAAGTCCAGGTTACCAATAATTTTGCTCATTTTGGTATTATTAGGGGGTATTACATTCGGAGCGATCCAGTTGATTCCTAAGCTCCTCTTCCTCGACGATGTGCGGGTGCCTAATGTAGTTGGTCTCTTTGAACTTGATGCCCAGAGGGTTCTGAGGGATACCGATTTAGTATTGAAAGTCGAACAAAGGATGTTTGATAATGAAGTACCAGAGGGCCATGTCATTAGCCAAGAGCCTGTAGCCGGTCGCATGGTCAAGCAAAAGCGGGAGATCCTAGTGCGGATCAGCCGCGGGGTAGAAGAAGTAGAGATGCCCTCTGTCATTGGTCTGAGCACCCGCGAGGGTAAGCTCGCCCTAACCCAGGCCGGTTTTGTCCTGGGGGAAGAGGACGAGGCGTATGATCCAGATGTCAGCCCTGGTATTGTTTTGGAGCAGTATCCAGAACCAGGCCAAATCGTCCTGAGAGGAACTGCTGTCAATCTGGTCTTGAGTAAGGGGCAAGAAAGCACGTCCTTCTTTGCTTTACCCGACTTTAGAGGTCAGGATTTTGAAGCAGTGAAAGCACGCATTCGGGAGTTAGGTCTTCCCCTGGGTAATTCTTGGCCAGAACGAAGTACGATTTACCGCGAGGGACAGGTAGTGGAGCAAAACCCTGCTCCAGGAACTTTGGTGCAGGAAGGTTGGAGTATCGACTTTGTATATTCCCAAGGTGTGACTCCATCGACACCAGAACCACAAGTTCCCTCCGAGTCAAGGGAAGAACCCCAATGGACCCATGAGAATCTCTGGAAGACCCAAGATGTCACGTTGGATATTCAGCCAGGTCCAGAGCAAGAAGTTGTCATTCTGGTCATTGATGATTTTGGCGCCCGGGAAGTCTATCGCGAGATGCATAAGGGCGGTAGCAGAGTGGTGCGCACAGTACAGGGGCGAGGAGAAAATGCTCGATTCCAAGTCTATATTGGTGGTCGTCAATTCTATGATGAACTTTTTTAGGAGTAGTCTATGAATGTAGGGATCATTGTTAAAGGTATCGGCGGCAGATATGAAGTTCAAACGGATAGGGGCTTGGTGTCTTGTACCCTAAGGGGTCGGCTACGCCTGCGGGATGACCGCGTCTTAGTCGGTGACAAGGTGGAAATCACCCGGGAGGACGATGGCAAGGATGGTGTTGTGGAAGCGATTCTGCCTCGTACCTCTGAACTTCTGCGTCCCCCCATTGCCAATGTGAATCAGGTGGCGGTGGTTTTCGCTGTGGAAAATCCTGCGCCGAATTTTCTCTTTTTGGATCGACTCTTGGTCCAAGGAGAGCTCTTGAACCTTTCTTGCATTGTGGTGATCAATAAGGCGGATCTCAATCCTACGAGGGCCCAGGAGCTGGCCAAGCACTATAACACCATATCCTACCCCACAGCAGTCACAAGTACGGTGCAAGGGGAGGGCTTAGATCAGCTTCGGGAACTTCTTAAGGGCAAGATCACTGCTTTGGCCGGGCCTTCGGGGGCTGGAAAGTCCTCCCTCCTAAATGCACTCGATCCCAATCTGAAGCTAGAGACAGGTCAGGTGAGTGTCAAAGCACAGCGGGGTAGACATACCACCCGTAGTGTGGAACTCTTGGCTCTAGGCGACGGATATGTGGCAGATACACCTGGTTTTTCCAGGCTGAATCTGGAATCGGATCAAGAACGAGATCTGCAATTTGCCTTTCCCGAGTTCCGCCCTCATTTAGACTTCTGCCAATTTCGGGGTTGTCTGCACCGGCGGGAACCGGGCTGCCAAGTGAAGGCCGCCTTAGAAGCAGGCGAGATCACTCAAGAGCGTTATGATCATTACTTGATCTTGCTTGAGGAGGCTGCCCCCCGGTACTAGGAAGGAGAAACAGACATGACAATACGCATCAGCCCATCGATTCTAGCAGCAGATTTCACACATCTCCGAGGAGAACTTGACAAGGTTCAGACGGCAGATTTACTTCATATTGATGTGATGGATGGGAGTTATGTGCCCAATATTAGCTTTGGACTTCCTGTCATCCAGGCGGTGAAGCGATCGTCGAAGGTGCCTTTAGATATTCATTTGATGATTGAAAAACCCGATCGCTTCTTAGAGGATTTTGCCGCCCAAAAACCAGAAATCATCACGGTCCATTACGAAGCAGTAACCCATCTCCAGCGCACCTTGGGACGGATTCGAGAATTAGGGGTCAAGGCAGGTGTATCCCTCAATCCCCACACCCCGCTGGACGGTTTGCGCTATGTTTTAGATGATCTCGATCTGATTTTGATTATGACGGTCAATCCCGGCTTTGGAGGTCAGAGCTTCATTCCTGCCATGGTGGAGAAGATTAGGGATTGTCGAGCTCTGATTGGTGCCGCCCCCATTGAACTTCAGGTGGATGGGGGAGTGAACGTAGAAAACTTGCCCATGTTACTTGAAGCGGGAGCCACGAACTTCGTAGCGGGTTCCGCCATCTTTGGCGCAGCTGATCCCGCCGCGTATATTAGGAAAATGCGAGAGAGCCTGAGACAAGGTTAACCTTGTCTTTTTTTCATTTTATTTTTTGCACAAATGAAAACATACAGTTGACAAGTCTGACAATTTGGTGTATTATGAAATCAGGCTGGGTGGTTAAGTGTAAAATACATAAGAAAGGAGAGAAAGTTCGAACATTCAAAGATCACCCATAAAAAAATACCATCATTCCCTGGGCATGGACACTTCGCTGTTTTCAGCGAAGTTGCGTGAGAAAGCAGACTTATCCACCTAGTAGGGCAAAACAAGAGCATCCTGGACGCCAAGGATGCTCTTGTTTTTGGGTTACGCCAATAAAGGACTTCGGCAAAGTTCGGCGAAGTATACGTTAAAATGATTAAGTTCCGCTAGGGGTGCTTTTGCTGAGACTGGGTTTTATACCCTAACCCTTAGAACCTGTTGGTTAATTCCAGCGTAGGGAAGCGGTAGACCAAGACATGGACCGCTTTTGGCCATGTTTTTTCTATTCAGTACCATGATGTGGAACAAGGTCGTAATTTCGAGGAGGTTTTCATCATGCGTGACAAGAACTTGCAAGTTATGGTTGAGGTATCACTTTTGGTTGCTGCAGCTGTTTTACTGTCCTTTTTGAAACTATACCAGATGCCCCAAGGAGGGAGCGTTTCTCTAGAAATGCTACCCATTTTTATCCTAAGCTTTCGACATGGTGGCAAGATCGGGATGCTCGGGGGCGCCTTGCTCGGCGTAGTTAAGCTTCTGGTTTCCCCCTATATCATTCATCCGGTGCAACTTGTGATGGACTACCCTCTACCCTTTATGCTCTTGGGGGTTGCTGGCTTGGGTCTGTTTCGAAGACACCGGATTCTTGGTGTATCTGTCGGGGCCTTTCTGCGCTTTCTCACCCATGTTGTGGCAGGAGCCGTTTTCTTTGCCCAGTACGCGCCAGAAGGAACGCCAGCCTTGCTGTATTCTGTCGGCTATAATGCATCATATATGATTCCAGAGACAATATTAGTAGCGATCGTTGTTTTAATCCTCAGCAGACGGAGGGAGATCCTTGTACCCAACTACAAGTAGGGATGCCCTGATTCTTGGTTCGGGGGGAGATGTACCGCTCCATCCCCCCAATTTCGCCCAGGAGTATCAACCCCTGGTCATTTGTGCTGATGGCGGAGCGGCTTTGGCGCACAAGTGGAACTTGAGACCAGACATTGTGGTTGGCGATCAAGACTCTCTCCAGCCAGAAACCAAGGAATATTGGCGAGACTTGGGTGTACCGTTTTACAGAGTCTCAGAGGTTAAGGATGAAACAGATATGGAGTTGGCAGTAAACTACGCTTTGCGACAGGGTGCCCGCAGAATAACGATGGTGGGTGGCTGGGGAAGCAGAATCGATCATTCCTTGGGGAATATCGAACTTTTGCATCGCTTGGCCCAAGCCAAGATGGAAAACCTGTTGATTACAAGGGAACACCAGCTCAGCGCTTTTGTGGGTGAGTTTAGCGTCCACGTGAAGGAAGGGGCCTATGTGTCCCTCATCCCCTTAAGCGATGAGGTTCGGGGAGTTTGCACCGAGGGTTTGCGCTACCCCTTAGAGGGGGCCACGTTGAGCCGGGGAAGCACCTTAACTATCAGTAATATCGCTGATCAGAGCAGAATTTTCCTGAGAAGTGAGGCAGGAGTTCTGTTAGTGGTCTTTTGATAATAAAATACCCCTAGGATAACCTAGGGGTTTACTTACGTACTTGGATCTGAGGGGCGAACCTACAAGGCCCGTTCTACTTTTCCGCTCTTGAGGCATCTTGTACATACATAAGCCCGTCTTGGAGTCCCCTTGAGGACGATGCGAGCCTTTTGCAAGTTTGGTTTCCAATTGCGCCGGTTTTTATTCTCAGCGTGGCTTCTCAGGTTACCGAACAGGGTGCCTTTGTCACAAATAACGCACCTTCTGGCCATGTTTCTTACCCCCTTTGAACAAGTTTCCATAACGAACTCCATTGTAGCATAGGGTTCCAGCAAATGCAAGCTAGAATTACACCGGAGCTAATTGCGATGCAAGCATTTTTTTGTCACTGCCTACAGAAATCAGCCCTTCCTGATCCGTACAGA
>JAAYOK010000007.1 GCA_012520355.1 Bacillota bacterium
AGCAGGAATCTCATTTTGAGGTGTAATAGGATAGCCATAAAAAGCCTTTAACCCCGCCCGAATGGCAGCTTCGGATAGGGCTTCATTCCCTTTCATTAAAATCTTAGCCATACGCTCACTTCCTTTCGGGGCTCTTTCGTTTTATGGTTAACACCACATCAGGACACATGACGGCACAGAGAGTACATCCGGTGCACTTTTCTGGTGCAATAACTTCAACAGGATGATAGCCTTTCTTGTTAATGGCCTTACCGATTCCCAAGACCCCGTGGGGACAGGTAACAACACAGAGACTACACTCTTTACAGAGCTCTTGATTGACAATGACTTGACCTCTAGGCATCAGTTCACCTCCCCTCCAACCAATCGTACAGAAGACTAAGCATAAATCCGAGCTTCTTCTTGACCTGTAAGCACTCGTAGAGCGCCAAGGGCCAGTGCCTCCAGTTCGTTTTCACCTGGGATCACTGTAACAGGAGCAATAAAGGAGACCCTCTCCTTCACCCTTGTAACCAATTCTGTGGAATAGGCTAGCCCACCAGTTAAGACTATCTGATCAACTATACCGCACAGGACTGTACTAATCCTGCCAATTTCCTTAGCAATTTGATAACACATTGCGTCATAATAAAATATGGCCTTTTCATCACCTTGTTCCATTCTCTTGACAATCTCCCGGCTGTCATTGGATCCAAGGTGAGCGACCAGACCAGAACGTCCCACAAATTCCCTCATCAGTTCAGCCTTGGTCTTGTTGTGGTCAAAAACGTAGTGAACAAGACCCGATGTGGGGAGCGACCCAACACGTTCTGGGGAGAACGGCCCTTCCCCTGATAAGGCCTGATTCACATCAACGATTCGCCCCTGATGGTGCGCTCCCACAGAGATTCCTCCCCCTAGGTGAGCGACAATCAAGTTGAGTTCAACATAGGGTTTACCAAGAATATCCGCCATTTGCTGGGCAATGGCCTTTTGATTGAGGGCATGAAAAATGCTAACTCGCGGAATCTTGGGGTGACCACTAATCCGGGCTACTGCTTGTAGTTCATCCACCACGACAGGATCGACAATAAAGGCCGGAATGGCGAGGTCTTTACTGAGTCCAAAAGCGATCAAGGCGGCCAGATTGGAAGCATGCTTCCCGTAGCGCCCCGCTTGTAATTCCTCTACCATCTGCTCATTGATGTAATATGTCCCTCCGGGAATGGGAGCGAGTAGTCCTCCCCGGGCTACAATCGCCGTGAGAGACTTAAGGGCAATCCCTTCGTCCTTCAGCCACTTTACTGTCAACGCTTGGCGAAAATCTTTCTGTTCGGCAATATCATCAAAACCGGCCAAATCTTGGCTGGAATGATGCAGACTCGTTGTATGGGTCAAGACATCATTCTTATAGACACCCAGCTTTGTACTGGTGGAGCCGGGGTTAATGGCTAAGATCATTTGGTCCATATCGTTCTCCTCCTCGTATTACTCCCGCCCTTGACTCAGCCCTTTGCAGGCCAGGACAATGGCATTGAGCTTGCTCTCAGGACTATCGGCGCGAGATGTCAACACAATAGGGCAACTGGCACCATAAATGATCCCGGCAATGGAGAGACCACCCACATACGACAGGGACTTGTAGAGAAGATTGCCCGCAGTCAGTTCTTGAACCATGAAAATATCTGCTTCGCCTGCCACTTCACTCTTGATCCCTTTATGTAGCGCAGCCTCCTTGGAGTAGGCGTTATCAAAGGCCAAAGGGCCATCCACCAGGGCTGGCTTACTGAACTGTCCCCTTTGCCCCATGACGGTCAAACAAGCGGCATCCAACGTGTCCTGCATTTGGGGATTGACCGTTTCCACCGATGCCAAGACAGCAGCTTTGGGCATGGAAATGCCGATAGACCAGGCAAACTGAATGGCATTATCGAGGATTTGCGATTTTTGGGTTAAATCTGGTTTGACATTCATGGCGGCATCCGTTAGTAGAACTAAGCGCCCATTCCCTAGTTCTACGACTGCGATATGACTTAATAAGGCCTGGGACCGAATGCCATGTTCCTTATGGAGGACGGCCCGGAGAATCGTACTGGTACTAACATTGCCCTTCATGAGCAAATCGCTCTTTCCTTGGCGAATCAAGCTGACAGCCAAAGCAGATCCTGCCTCCGGCGTCTCAGCATCCGCGAGGACGAATCCCTCCAGGCTCAAACTGGCCCCTGAGGCCATGGCTTCGATCTCTTCCGAAGGTCCCGTGACGATCACTTCGTGCAGGAATCCTTCATCGAGAGCCTGTCGACAGGCAAGCAGGACGCCTGGGTCGAGTCCCCAAGCAACCGTGAGACTACGTTTTGGCCCATGTTTCACTTCACTCTTTAACGCTGAAAATCCCATCGATGACACACCTCACTCTTCTGAGCTGACCTTAGACCTTGCGAGCAAGGCTGGCAGGGTTTGGTTTCCAGGATGCACAGAAACCGGAGCAATGAAATCAATCCGTTCGCTGAGGCTCTCCACAAAAGGCTTGTACTTCGTCAAATCTCCGCTGAGAATAATCCCATCAACGTTACCCGAAAGGACCGTGGCTAAAGCTCCGATCTCTTTCGCAATCTGATAGATCAGGGCTTCTCTAACGAGAGCAGATCCTTCAGCTGTACTGAACCAGAGTTCTTCGAGATCTGCCAAGCCTAGATACCCAGCTAGGCCACCTTCATGGTGGAGAGTATGTAATACCTCTTCCCGGTTCGTAGCTTCCATACACAGATCTAGGACCCCATCAAAAGGTAAGGCTCCACTTTGCCTCAAAGCAAAGGGACCCTCATCTTGACTAGTGAGTACGTCGAGTACGGTTTGACCCTGGAGGGCTGCAAATTGATGTTCTTCATCGAGATGGACCACGATAAAGTTCGTTTCCTCTGCATTTAGCTGTCTCAGAGCTGCTTCGGCCCAAGCGAGATGGGTGAAAATGTACGTATCTGCCAAACATCTCCTCTGTAGATGTGGAGTACCAGTGACCAAAGCTTGGGTGCACCCGGCAGCCTGACCTGGTTCCATGATTTGGACGGGAACATGGAGAATACTCCCGAGCCAGGCGGAGAGTTCTGGTTCACGATTTGACGTAATCACCTGCTGTAGATCGCTTGGTGAAATCTCTAGTTCTTCTAACCAAGATAGAAGCGTTTCTTCGATCATGCTGTCTCCAATGGTGGGAAGGGGAAATGTGGAGGTTTCATAATAGTTGCCGTTAGATACGGCTACCTGGAGGGTACCAAGGCGGGGATTGATAGCGAGGATGGCCATGCACATACTCCTCTCGTTGTTAAAAAATGAAAAAGCAGGTTGTGAATTATACCTGCTTCTTTAGTCTTATATTAAGTTATTTCTCTACTCTGCTTCGAATTCCTTCTCTTTTGGCAAGGCTTCTTTGCGTGAAAGATTTATTCTTCCTTGTCGGTCAATCTCGATAACTTTGACCATTACTTCATCTCCGATGTCTACCACATCTTCGACTTTGTTCACTCTGCGGTGCTCTAATTGTGAAATATGAACCAAACCTTCCTTTCCAGGGAGGATTTCCACAAAAGCGCCGAAGTTCATGATTCGCTTCACGGTGCCAAGGTAGGTGGCGCCAACCTCAACATCCTTCACATAGCGCTCAACCATTCTTTGGGCTTGAAGGCCACCTTCTCCATCCGTGGAAGCAATGTAGACACGCCCATCATCTTCAATGTCGATGGAGACACCAGTCTTGGCAATAATGTCACGAATGATCTTACCACCGGGTCCAATCACATCGCGAATCTTATCCACGGGAATCTCCATGGTTATGATGCGAGGCGCATAGAGGGATAGGTCGCTTCTCGGTTCAGAAATGGCCTCGGCCATCTTGTCTAGGATAAAGAGACGTCCCTGGCGTGCCTGTTCTAAGGCTTGAGCCATGATCTCTCTGCTCACGCCACCAATCTTGATATCCATTTGCAGTGCGGTGATTCCTTCACTCGTGCCTGCTACTTTGAAGTCCATGTCACCTAGCGCGTCTTCCATCCCTTGGATGTCAGTGAGAATGGTAAAGTCCTCATCAACCATCATCAAGCCCATAGCAATTCCTGCAACGGGTCTCTTGATGGGTACACCGGCGTCCATCAAGGACAAGGTACTACCACAGATACTGGCCATCGACGAGGAACCATTGGACTCTAGCACCTCAGAGACTAAGCGCAAGGTGTAGGGGAACTCTTCTTCACCTGGAATAACTGGCAATAAGGCACGCTCAGCCAAAGCTCCGTGTCCGATTTCCCGACGACCAGGGCCACGTACTGGACGGGTTTCGCCAACACTAAAGGCTGGGAAGTTGTAATGATGGATATAGCGTTTGCTCTCCTCATCAGAAAGGTTATCGAGCATCTGTTCATCCGATTTAAGACCGAGAGTTAAAGCAGTTAAGACCTGTGTCTGACCTCTCGTGAAGAGTCCAGTTCCATGGACACGTGGTAATAAGCCCACTTTGCAGGAAATAGGACGAATCTCATCAGGTTTTCTGCCATCGGGTCTAACCTTATCTTTGGTGATGGATTTGCGTACTTCTTCTTTCACCACAGAGTCAAAGATGCGGTCTAGAGTCTTGCTATGTTCTTCATGGAGCTCTTCCCCGTGGGCCTGGAGATAGTCAGCGTGAACACGGGTTTGAAGTTCATCGATTACCTGTTGTCGTTGGAGTTTATCTGTAGTCAATACAGCCCGAGCCACGTCAGCGGTGAACTGCTCGCGCACCCAGGTATCACAGGCTGGATCAGGTTGGGAAACGACTACTTCAGCCTTTTCTTTGCCGATTTGACGACGAATTTCCTCTTGTAAAGAACAAAGCTCTTGAATCACGGTGTGTCCAAAACTGATTGCATCCAGGGCTACGGTTTCCGACACTTCATTGGCTGCTGCTTCCACCATCATCACTGCGTCTTTCGTTCCGGCAACGGTAATGTCAAGGTTAGAGTCAGCTTGTTGTTGCAGGGTTGGGTTAATGATGAACTCCCCATCGACTAATCCCACTTGGACCCCTGCAACGGGACCGGCAAAGGGAATATCTGAGACATGCAGTGCTGCACTTGCACCAATTAAAGCCGCAATTGTGGGAGAATTGCTTTTGTCCACCGACAAGATGGAAAGGACGATCTGGACATCATTGCGAAAACCATCAGGAAAGAGAGGACGCAAGGGACGATCGATCATCCGTGCAGACAGGATCGCATCTTCGCTCGGTCTTCCTTCTCGTCTTCCCCAGCCCCCGGGAATCTTACCCGCGGCGTACATACGCTCCTCATAGTCGACGAGCAACGGAAAAAAGTCTATGCCTTCTCTGGGAGCTTTGCTCATGGTTGCAGTGGCCAAAACAACGGTCTCGCCATAGCGGACGAGGACAGAACCGTTAGCCTGTTTTGCCAATTCACCAAACTCCAAAACCAAGGGTCGTCCCCCTAGTTCGCCACGAAACTCGGTTAGCATAATTCAACCTCCATCTAAGTTTTTCAACTATCTGTAGTATAGCCTGTTTTGCCACTGCCGAAGCATAGGCATTAGCTCAAAAAAGAGCGGGTGTTACCCGCTCATTTCTTTATCGACGCAGACCTAGCTCCTCAATAAGACTACGGTAACGTTCAATATCCTTCTTCATGAGATAATTTAAAAGACCACGTCTTTGCCCGATCATCTTATAGAGGCCTCTTCTGGAATGATGGTCGTTTTTGTGTACCCTTAAGTGCTCGGTGAGCTCTTTAATTCTATGGGTGAGAATTGCAACTTGAACCTCTGGGGACCCTGTGTCACCCTCGTGACGACTGTACTTTTCAATAATTTGTGCTTTTGCTTCTTGTGAAATCAAGAAAGCCACCTCCACATTTTGTAAATACCGCTTCCCAAGAAACACGCCGGAGATACGTTTTTCCTAGAAAAGGGTTTTGCCCTCGGTACGATACCGAAGGATACTGTTATTTTAGCATAACTCTGCCTTCTTGTAAACAAATACTGGTTAACATTTCCTTGGCCCTAAGCACCTTCGCTTCGGTAATTTCCGGTGATTCGTCCTCCGATATTTTGGCGAGCAAACCAACTTTCACCAACTCGTTCTCAGCTCGGTCATGGGGCTGGTCATGAAGAAAGGTAACTACCATCTCATGCCCTGTGGTTCTCAGGCCCAAAGCTGCCAGGCTTGGCCCGGTCTTGGGCTGATACCAGATTAGATAAAGCCCTTTCCTCGGTAGAACAAGTGCAGGATCGAATTGGAGTGTTTGAGAAGCCAGAGTAACCTGGTAGGTGGGATAATACCCTAGGCACTCCCGGACTTGGGTCAAATCGCCTTCCTGTAAGAGTGTGCGAATCCTGGTACTGCTAATGGTATAACCACCGGTACCTTGAACTTGGGGAACAATTTTGACCTCAAAGCCAAGGCGTTCACCTTGTTCTTTGAGATACTCTGCATCGCCAGCCCGTCCTTTGCCAAAACGATAGTCATACCCACAGATCACCGCTTTAGCCTTCATCTCTTCAACGAGAATTCGTTCAACAAAATGGCTAGCTTCCATGGAAGCGATATCTGGTCCAAAGTTGAACCAAGCAACTTCATCAATGCCGAAGACATGAAAAAGCTCCGTTCTTCTGGGAAATGTGCTAAGAAGCTGCAAGTTACCCCGGAAAAATTGTTCAGGCGGGATATCAAAGGTCAGAACAGCACTGGTTCCCCCCGCTGGCTTGCGTGCGATAGTTTCTTGCAGGAGCTCTTGATGGCCACGATGGACACCATCGAAGGTGCCCAAGGCGACACTTCGACCTGGTGAAACTTGCCGATTAGCCCAATTCAGTTTCATTTCAGCCACCACCTTACATGAAGACTCGAAAGGGCTGGCATATGAGTTGGTCGGCCTTTTTTATGGTAGCCAAAGCCAAGACATCACCCTCAAGACTCAAGAGTACTACTTCATCACCGACCGTCAACGTTTCAGGCACATCAAGGAAATGTTCAGGGAGAATAAAGTTGCCATGTTTGATTCTATCATGAACCAAGGGATGAACCTTGACTTGAATCCAATCCGTTAATGCCGTATTCATGGGCAGTAGAAAACGGAAATCACCTTGCTCCACATAGGAGGCGATCTCCTCTAGTGTATAGGCCTGATGACTTCCATAGGGACCGCTTGCCGTTCTGGTCAAAAAGGACATGTGGGCGCCAACACCAAGTTTTTCACCTAGATCATGACAGAGCGTTCGAATATAGGTTCCTTTGGAACAAGTAACCCGGAGCAAGATCCTTGTACCAAACCCAATCTTACCCTCTTCTTCACTCCAGATTGCCATGATATTGATGGAATGAACTTGAACCTGCCGCGGTTCCCTGGGAATTGTGATGCCTTGACGCTCCAGTTCATAGAGCCTAGTTCCATCAACTCGGATGGCTGATGCCATGGGAGGAGTCTGCCAGATCGTCCCATGGAGCTCTGCTAGAGCATCTGCGAGTTCGGTTGGGGTGAGAGAAAAGTCTGTCTTTAGATCCAGCGTCTCTCCGCTTGCATCCTGGCTTGATGTGGAAATTCCGAGTGTTACCTCTGTCACATATGTCTTTTGATCGCTCATGAGATAGTTGGAAAGACGTGTTGCACTGCCTACCATTAAGGGCAAGACACCGCTCGCACCAGGGTCGAGGGTGCCTGCATGTCCAATCTTCTTTAACTTGAGCGTTCTTCGGAGAAAGCCCACCACTTGATGGGAGCTCATTCCGGGAGGTTTTAGTACATTAACAATGCCATTCATCGAGTTCACCTGTGAGTAGATAATGTTCTGCTATCTTGACAACCTGAGTCGCCACTTCCTGTAAATCTCCTCGGAGCGTAGCCCCTGACGCCAGTTTGTGACCTCCACCTCCGAGGTGGCGAGCTAGACTACCTACATCAAGCTGGTTGGCCCTTAGGCCGAGTCGAATCTCTCCAGGACTTGTTTCCCGGAAGACCATAGCAATCTCAGCCGTGTCAAGCATGCGGGCAAAACTCACCAATTGATCACTATTGGCAGGGTCAGCTCCGAAGGCTTGAAACTGCTCATAGCCAACGACCATCCAAACCAGTTGCCCATCCTGGGCGGTCTGCATACCAGATAGTGCATCCCCTAAGAGTCGCAGAAAACTTAGAGGCTGGCTGGAAAAGATCTCCCGAGCTAAGGCCGCGGGGTTAATGTCAAACTTGAGAAGTTCTCCGGCAATCATCAACACTTCACTTGTGGTATTGGCGTGACGGAACGACCCTGTGTCACCCAGAATGCCACCGTAAAGAGCGGTAGCAATGGC
>JAAYOK010000109.1 GCA_012520355.1 Bacillota bacterium
GTGATGGTACTGCCACATCTCGTGGTGGGAGAGTAACTCGTCGCCAAGATTATCTTTGAAGCCCTACGCAGTTGCGTGGGGTTTTTCTCTTAATCCACACTCTTTTGTGTGGATTTTTTATTGGGTGAAATGTAAAGTCTGCTTGACGCGAATGTTTTCATCGACATATAATAGTAAATGTAAAGGTTGCTTTACTAGCCATGGGGGTGGTGGATTGAATAATCGTTTAGCCGATCTACGTAAGCAAAAGGGGCTTACACAGGAGGAGTTGGCTGATGCGCTAGAGGTATCCCGCCAAACCATAAGTTCCATCGAGAATGGTAGGTACAATCCCTCGATTATTCTAGCCTTTAAAATTGCACGATTCTTTAGTACCAATGTTGAGCAAGTCTTTATTTGGGAGGAATGACAAGATGAGTAAAATGGAAGTCAGAAGGATCGGTTACATTGCACTGCTAGTATTGGGACTCGCTCTTGTAATTGCAGGCGCTTTTGTCGTTCAACAACGCTGGAGTGGTATTCTTATCGGCGTTGGAGCCGGTGTCTTGGGCATGTCTGTAGCCCAGTTGATTACACAGCATGTAATGATGAAGAATCCTGCTCTTCAAAAGCAGCAGAAAATTGGGCAATCTGATGAACGAAACATCCAGATTAACAACTACGCAAAAGGCAAGGCTTTCGATCTTCTCCAGATTCTGGCGCTACCCTTCTTCTTGATCCTTGTTCTAGCCGATGTACCCTTGTGGGTCGTACTCTTAGCCATAGTGCTGTATCTGGCGGATTGGGCCATTTACCTCTGGTATTTGAACAAGAGAATGAAGGAAATGTAGAAAGGGCGGTTACAAATTGAATAGGGAGTGGTTTTCGTGGTTACAGAGGAACTCAAGGAACTGCTAAGACGAAACATGACATTGTACGCTCTAGTGTTGGCGGGTAGCTTGTGTATTTATTTCGCTATCCTTCTGGGCCGCGATGTTTCCCCCATATATCTCTGGCTCTTGCTCCCTGGCACCGGGTTCGGCCTGTTAGCTTATCTTGAACATCGGAGGCTTGAGAAAAAGAAACTCCTAACCAGACTCAGGCAGGAGTGGGGGGCACAGGAGCTGGAAAAGGAGCGCAACTTTGCCGAGATTGGTTCCCTGTTCGAGTTAGCACCTACTACAGGTTCTGTCATTGATGATCGGACTTGGCATGACTTGAACATGGATATTGTTTATTCTCGCATCGATAGGACCTACACCTGGCCAGGGGCCCAGCGCTTGTATCAAATCTTGCGCTCTCCGGTGATTGATGAGCTTGAGACCATTGAGACTCGAAACAGTATGATCTCTGCCCTTCAAAAAGATTCGAGTCTCCGTGAAGACATCCAGATCATTCTCAATCGTATGGACGCCCGAATTGGATCCGGACTCTCCCTATTATTATGGGGAAAACCCGATGTATCCATGGAATTTCCACTCTGGTTGTACAGAGTCATGACTCTCTTGGCTCTTTTGTCGCCATTTCTCCTTTTCATTAGCCCCAGATACATAATTGGCGTTTTATTTATGTTTCAGGCCAATATGTACCTTCACTTCAAGGTTCAAAAGCAGATCCGTGCGTATTTTGAAGGCGTTCGTTCCCTCCGCCAGCTCATACACATCGCGCGTAGACTAGGCTCCCTTCATTCGCCGTCTCTAGCTGATTTGACGTCCCAGATTACGGAATCCCTGAAGAAAGCACAAGAGTTCACAAGAATCGTGCGTTTCGTGGGCATCGAGACAACGGATCCTTTTATGCATATGTTTCAACAGTACTTTTCCATTTTCTTCTTGGCAGAGGTTAGGGGTTTTTACCGGGCCTTGAATTTCATTGAGACAAACCGGCAGGCCATTCAAGCCCTCTTCTTAGCCGTTGGTGAAGTGGATGCTCTGCAGTCAGTGGCTTCTTATCGGGAGTCGCTGCAAGAGTATTGTCAACCATGCTTTATCAGGGGACGTTCTCTAGAGCTTGAAGATGCCTACCACCCTTTACTGAGCGATCCAGTGGTAAATTCGATCTCCATGGGAGAGCAAGGGGTAATGATTACTGGCTCAAATATGTCTGGTAAATCCACGTTCCTTAGAACCGTAGGATTAAACGTACTTATGGCACAGACGATCGCAACTTGCACATCTAAGTCTTACAGGGCGTGTCCAGTACGGTTGCTCAGTTCCATCGGAAGGTCCGATAATGTGGTTGAAGGTAAGAGTTACTACATGGAGGAAGCCCTGGGTGTTCTGAGGATTCTCGATGCGATTGATGATGAAACCGTTACCTTGGTCATTTTTGATGAACTCTATCGCGGTACGAATTCTGAGGAGCGCATCTTTGCCGCCCAACGTGTCTTGGAGTACATTGTTCGGCGCAATGCACTTGTCTTCGTGGCCACACACGATCTTGAACTGACAAGCTTATTAGGGGAACAGTATACTAGTTTCCATTTTCGTGAGCGCGTGAGTGACTTGGGTTTAGAGTTTGACTACAAACTAAAAAAAGGGCCGGCGACTACGAAAAATGCCATTGCCCTCTTACGTTACTTAGGCTATCCCAGAGAAATCACGGATCCAAGCAGCCGCTAGACGATCTTGTGACGGTGTGCGTAAACTGCAGCTTTAGTTCGGTCCTCAACACCTAATTTGTTCAAAACATTACTTACGTGGGTCTTCACTGTCTTAATGCCAATGAATAGTTCGTCGGCAATCTCCTGGTTTGTCTTACCTTCCCCAATAAGCATCAGAATTTCTAGTTCTCTCTCCGTTAGGTCATTGTGGGGTTGGTGTTCATCAGTATGGCGCATCCGAGCCAACATCTTCGTGGCTACTTTCGGCTCAATCACCGCCTCTTGCCGAATCGCCAGCCGAATTGTGTCAACAATCTCCTCGGCGTGAGCTGTCTTGAGCAAATAACTTAGGGCACCGGCTTCCAGGGCTGGGAAAACGAGCTTTTCGTCGATGAAACTAGTTAAGATAATGATCTGGACATCGGGGAGTTCCTGCTTAATTGCAGCGGTAGCTTCGATGCCCGTTCCGTCTTCCATGATGAGATCCATGAGAATCACATCTGGTTTCAGTTTCAAGGCTAGCTCTAGCGCGGATTTTCCGCTGTGGGCTTGGCCAACCACATCTAAGTCGTCTTCAGTCTCTAGGTAAGAACAGATTCCTCGTCTTACCATCTCGTGATCATCGACTACCATCACTCGAATCTTTCGCACGTTCATTCATCCTCTCTTAAGCCTGATTCCGGTGAAATGGGAACTCGAATCTCCAACTTGGTTCCTTTGCCAGGAACAGACAGCCATTGGGCAGTTCCGCCGATAAGTGTAGAACGCTCCTTGATGGAACGAATACCCATGGATGACTGGGCAATACCGTCTAAGTCGAATCCCTTGCCGTCGTCTTCGATTACCATTAGCACCCTGTGATTGGCTTCGGACATCTTCAGGGAAACCCGTACACGGCTCGCATTCGCATGTCGTAGTACATTGGACAGGCCTTCTTGGGCAATTCGGAAGAGTTGATTCTCGATATTGCTGGGAAGGCTCACTTCATCCAAGGCTACATCAAACTGGATCGATTGCTTACTCTGCAGTTCCGTGGCGAGAGAAGACAACGCTTCAGCAAGACTCTCATTTTGGAGCGTCAAAGGCCGGAGCTGTAGAAGTAATGCCCGCATTTCGCCTTGGGCTCGCATCGCCGATTGGGAAATCTCCTGAATCAATCCTAGGGCCTGCTCCGGGCGTTTTTCAACTATCTTTAACACTGTGGCAGACATCATGGAAATGGCAAAGAGCTGTTGGCTGACTGCATCGTGAAGATCCCGAGCTAAACGTTGGCGTTCTTCCGATACAGCGGTAATCTTCGTCTCTTGAAGAAGCTGTTCATTTTCTTGTGCCAGTCTCTGAAGTGCACCTACTTGGGCCTCCAAGCGAGCAGCCATGTCGTTAAATGCCTGAATGATTCCATCGAACTCAGCATTACCCTGGAATCGTAGACGATAGTCTAGATTACCATAGGCGATATTCTTCGCGCCCAAGGTGATTTCTTCTAGTTCACTTCGAATATCGCGACTTGACAAAAACCCTCCCCAAATGGCACTTGCCAAAGAGACAACGATGGCTATCACGATGCTACCCAGAATCGTAACCGCATCGAAAGGGAGACGCACTAAGTCTGGGAACACGAGATGAATGAACAGGAAGCAAGCAAGGGCAGCAAGTAAACTGCTAAAAAAGTGGTGAACAATCCAGCACAAACGAGTGAATTTCATGCCTTCACCGCCTTACCGTATTTGACGGATACTGATCTCCCCAATTTTCCAGTGGACGGTAATATTGACTTTTTGTGTGGCAGTATCATAGCCTGGACTCTCGTACTGAACTAGGCGAGGAGTGCCTGATTCGTTTCGCTCTAAGACCGTGATTTCACCAAGACTCAGGCTGCACTCTGCTTTAAAGGGGAGCCCTGGCGGAAGATAAATGCTGGCGTCACCGATATAACCATACACATTGATGTGGACTTCTCGATCGGGAATAATGGCTTGTGTCAGATCTAGGTTCACTGTTCCAATACCATGGCTAATCTCGGTGTCTTCCAGAACCCAGTTGCTCGGGCCACGATTCACATCTCCAACGAAAGACGATGACGATTTGAACTCACTCTGATGGGGATTGCCTCCGGACCTCAGGTGTACTTTAACAAAAGGAGGCTTTCCTTGGAGCAGAGTGAGTAGACCAACGAGAACCAAGGCCAACGGCCAAACCACCTTCCAAGGTATGGTAGGCATGTTAATACCAATGATGGGTAGGAGCATATACACCCCGATGGTAAGGACGATCAGCCAAAGGGCTATGTCCCAAGAGTCTTGGGCACCACGCTGGCGTTTTTTAATCTTAAACAGTTGCTCTGCCGAAAACCAGATGATCAAGGTCGGCCACAGGATAGCCCAAGGTGTGAAACTGACGATTTGAAGATTATATAGGAGAAACCCCACTCCAAAACCGATTAATATTATAGGAAACCACTTCATCATACTTCCTCCTCAGGGTAAACACCTCTGTAATTAGTTAGCCATCTCTAGGACAGATCCTCCCTAGAACAGCTTCATTGTACCATGTGTCTGCTTGTAGAGTAACAGCCCTCGGTATGTTTGGATCTCGGTCTAGAGGCTGACTTAGGGTTACACTGACCAGACTAACAGGAAAGAACCCTATGATTAATGACAAGACGGCTGATAGCCGCTAATACTGAATTAGAGTACTTTACATAGGAAAATGGGTCCTCAGGCAAAATAAAGAGGCAAAATAAAGATCAGAAAAAGGTGATCTGAGGGCTTGCATTCAAGATAGATTAGTGCTATATTAATAAAGGCGTCGGGCACAGCAGTCACGTGCCAGACCCGAAAAGCCTTGCTTTCGAGGCTTATTTATTTCCCAAGAACCTTGAAAACTGAACATTGAATCTTGAGACAACTGTTCTTGAGACTTCATTCCA
>JAAYOK010000110.1 GCA_012520355.1 Bacillota bacterium
ATCTTGGCATGAATATGTTCAATTACGGCCTGGGCGATGGCCATGCCGTCAAAGGTGCTCGTACCTCGGCCCAGTTCATCAAGGATGATGAGTGAGCGTTCGGTGGCATGTAACAAGAGCTCCGCCGTTTCAGAGCACTCCACCATAAATGTACTTTGACCTGTACTTAGATCATCGGACGCACCGATTCGGGTGAAAATCCGATCAACGAGGCCAATCTCCCCTTCTTGGGCTGGGATGAAGCTACCCATCTGGGCCATGATGACAAGAAGAGCGACCTGGCGCAAATACGTGCTCTTACCAGCCATATTAGGTCCTGTAAGTAAAATGATCTGTTGACTATCATCAAAGAAAACGTCATTAGGAACAAAACGTCCCTCGCTAGCTTCAATCACAGGGTGACGACCTTGCTTGATGGCCAAGGCTTGCTTGTCCGTGATGCGGGGCCGGGTGAAATTGTGCCTGACAGCCGCTTGAGCCAGACTCTGATAGACATCGAGATTCGCTAGGATCTGGGCATTCTTTTGGATCGTCTCCACGTGGCTTTGCACATGCTGTCGTATCTCGAGAAAGAGTTCATACTCAAGCTCCTTGATCCGTTCATCAGCGCCTAAAACCAAGGCTTCCTGTTCCTTCAGTTCAGGAGTGATATAGCGTTCTGCATTTGTCAGGGTCTGTTTGCGTTGATAGTCTGCTGGCACAAGATGACTATTGGCATGGGTAACCTCGAGATAGTAACCAAAGACCCGGTTAAATCCCACCTTCAGTGACTTGATTCCAGTCCGTTCTCGCTCCGATGCCTCCAAGTCGCGGATCCAGGTCTTACCCCCACTCCTCGCATGGCGGAGCTTGTCTAGTTCTGGATTATACCCATCCCGAATGAGGTTTCCGTCTCGAAGTGTAATTCCGGGTTCGTCTACGATAGCCCGGCCGATCAATTCGACATACTCTGTGAGAGGATCGAGACTCTGGGTTAACGATTGCAGGAGATCCGTTGGTTCCTGGGCAAAGAGCGTTTGAATGGCTGGGATCTGCTCCAAGGACGTTGCCAAGGCTTTGAGATCTCTGGCGTTCCCGTTTCCCGTTACTAGTCGTCCGAGGAGGCGCTCCAGATCATAGACAGCATCCAGCCGGGCCACCAGATCAAGTCGGAGGGCTGTCTGTTTCAGCAGCGATTCCACCGCATCATATCGGGCTTCAATGGCTGTTTTATTGAGCAAGGGTTTTTCCAAATAGGAACGCAGTAGTCGAGCGCCCATACCGGTCACAGTATAGTCTAAAACACTCAGTAGTGAACCGGATTTCTTGCCATCCCGAATGGTCTTTGTTAGTTCCAAGTTATCACGGCTATGCCCATCGATTTGGAGATACTGGTCAATGCGGTAACTCTTCACATTCCTAATATGGCTCAAGACCCCTCTTTGGGTATCTTGTACATATTGAAGGGCGAGTGCAGCCGCGAGAATCTCCGTGGAATTTTCCAGGCCAAAGGCTGTAAGATTGGGTACAGAAAAATGATGCAAAAGAACTTGACTCGCTTTGGCCAGGCTCATTGGTTCGCTCGCATCTTTTGTCAGCATGGAGCCTAGATCTTGAGCTATAGCCTGCAAAGCAGAGAAATCATCGCCATCCGAGGAGATTAGAATCTCTGCAGGTCTCAGTCTCCTGAGCTCATTTTCCAGGGCCGACCAAGAATCCAAGGAGACAGTCATGAATTCGCCTGTAGACATATCAAGGGAAGCCAAACCCTTAAGGCGTCCCTTCTGGGCTAGAGCCACCAGATACTGATTGGCGTCTGCTGCGAGGTTTCCCTCAATGAAGGTCCCAGGGGTAATTACACGCACCACATCACGTTTTACAACGCCCTTCGCCTCTCTTGGATCCTCCAACTGTTCACAAAGGGCCACTCGATAGCCGCTCCGAACGAGTTTCTCCAGATAACCCTCTGCTGCATGGTGAGGTACTCCGCACATGGGGATTCGCCCCTGGGGGCCGGCTTCACGGGATGTTAACGCAATTTCCAACACTTTAGACGCGATTTTTGCATCGTCCCCAAACATCTCGTAAAAGTCTCCCAGGCGAAAGAACAGGATACTGTCTGGGTACTCTTCCTTGATTTGATAATACTGTTGCATCATGGGTGTCAGTTTCACGGCGCTCCCTACTCCCTTATAGAATTCGTCCCTGTAAACTCCATGTACCGGCATGGGTGATTTCAACGTCCACTAAGGAACCTAAAAGTTCAACCCCTCCAGCAAAGTGCACCTGACGATTGGTACGGGTACGACCAATCAGGCCATCCTTGGAACGTCCTTCGACCAATAGTTCTTGGCGGGTTCCAATCATGCGCCGCATAATGGAGTCACTGATTTCGTTTTGGACTCGAATCAGTTCATAGATGCGCTCCTTCTTGAGCTCCTCTGGAATCTGATTCGGTAGACGGGCTGCAGGCGTACCTTCCCTTGGCGAATAAATAAAGGTAAAGGCGGAATCAAAGGCGACTTCCCGCACCAAACTTAACGTAGCCTCAAAGTCTTCGTCGGTCTCCCCTGGAAAACCCACAATCAAGTCGGTGGTCAGGCTGATGCCAGGAACAGCCTTGCGGATTTTTTCCACAAGTTCTAGATAATACTCTCTGGTATAACCCCGATTCATGCGTCTTAACAGACTGGTGCTACCTGCCTGGACCGGTAGGTGGAGATGTTCGCAAACTTTGTCGAGGTTGGCTAGACTCGAAATCAACTCAGGACCCATATCCCGGGGATGGCTGGTGGTAAATCGGATTCGTTCCAGACCTTCTATGGAGTTTAAATCCCCTAACAGGTCGCTAAAGGAGGTTTGCTCACTGAGATCCTTGCCATAGGCATTGACATTTTGGCCAAGGAGGGTTATTTCCTTATACCCATCCCCTACAAGGCCTAGGACATCCTCTCGGATCTTCTCGGGCGTGCGGCTATGCTCTCTGCCCCTAGTATAGGGAACAATGCAATAGGTGCAAAAATTGGTGCAACCATAAATCACATTGACAAAGGCCTTAAGACCATCCGTGCGCTGGACCGGAAGTTCGTCTCTGAAGTCTTGGCCTTCTTCATATTGGGATTCGTCCCAGACTTCCACAACCTGCTCCCCACTATTGGCCCGTTCGAGTAGTTCGGGTAGGCGATGAATATTGTGGGTACCAAAAATTAGGTCCACATGGGGAAGTTTCTCCAGCATCTTCTGTAGTTCTTGCTTTTGCTGAGGCATACAACCACAAATTCCAATTCGTAGCTCGGGATTCTGCTCCTTCAAGCGGCGAAAAGCAGTAATATGACCATAGACTTTTCGCTCAGGGTTTTCACGCACACAACAGGTGTTGTATAAAATCAAGTCGGCTTCCTCCACCTCTTCGGTTTGCTGGTAGCCTAAAGATAATAGGATGCCGGTAATGACTTCAGAATCATGGTCATTCATCTGACAACCCATTGTTTTTAAGTAGAATCGTCTCATAGAACAGGTACTCCTTCTTAAAAATTAGATAAGCACTCCTCTATTATACTACGAATCGGAGGCGAATCCTAGGTATCCAAAAAAGGGCCAAGGGACATAATTGTGGTAGGAGGTTTTCTTAATGCTGATAACTCTAATTCGTACTTTTTTCCTCTATACCCTAGTGGTGATCACCATGCGCCTCATGGGAAAACGTCAGATTGCCCAACTTGAACCCTTCGAACTTGTGATCACCATTATCATCGCTGAACTAGCCGTCATACCCATGCAGGATCCCAACATCCCCTTAATCAACGGGATCATTGCCATTACAACTCTACTGTTTATCCAAGTCACGTTTAGTGTCTTGAGCCTGCATTCCCTGGCCTTTCGTTCCTTTTTGGACGGTCGCTACAGTCTGATCATTGCCGATGGAGTGATTCTTGAAAAGGAAATGCGTAAAGCCCGTTATAACCTGGATGAGCTGTTGGAACAACTTCGGCAAAGGTCTATCTTTGATCTCTCCGATGTGGAATTTGCCATCTTGGAGACCAGCGGTGAGCTGAGTGTACTACTGAAGTCACAAAAAAGAGGGGTCACTCCACAGGATCTACAAATTGACACCGCCTACGAAGGTTTACCCTTAGTAGTCATTGTGGATGGTCAAGTGATGACGTCAGAACTAAAGAAGAGTGAGCTTAGTGAGGCTTGGCTCCGCAGCGAACTCGAAAAACAAGGGATCAAAAGCCCTAGTGATGTACTTATAGCTTCCCTCAACACGTCGGGGGAACTGTTCCTCCAAGCAAAAGAAACCTAAGGAGCTACCTATGAAACTGTGGATTGTAATGTGCATCATCATCATCGCCATCATTGTAGGTGGTTTGCTCTTGGAGCAATCCATTCTAAAAGCCACCGACTATCTCTCCCACAATCTAGACGCAGTCAAAGATGCGGTACGAGACAACCAGTGGCAAGTAGCCTTAGATTTAAGGAACAAAGTTGATGATAAGTGGAGTAAACAAAAGGAAATCTGGAGTCCCTTCATTCATAACCACGATCTAAACACAATCACCATTCACCTGACGCGACTAAGAAGTTACTTGGAGAATGAAGAAAAAGCGCTTTCGTTGGCAGAGATCTCTGAGTTAGAGGTTCTGTTAGTTCAATTGCATGGCCAAGAAGTGTTGACGCTGGAAAACATCTTCTAGTCTTTGCGAAAAGCGTAATGCTTGTTAATCTTACCCGTTACGACCCCCACAAAAGCTCCTGTTGGCAGAGCAGCAAACAACATAACTGGCAAATAAACCAAGATGAGGCTCTGTTCGATCATCAGGGCGGCCACCGTCAACTGCGCTACATTGTGGGTGAGGGCACCAATTAGGCTAACGCCCATCATGCTCAGGTACTTGGAACCATACTTATGCAACAAACCCATCACAATGGCACTCATGAGCCCGCCAGCGAAACTAAAGTAAAAGGTAGGTGTCATAAATGTGCCCGAGAAAAGGGATCCAAGCAAAGTACGGAGGATTGAAACGACAACTCCATCTCTTGTACCAAAGTTCATGATGACATAGAGTGTGACAATGTTAGCTAGACCTAGCTTAACACCTGGAACCATTATGTCCGTTGGCAGAGGTATCATAGCCTCGAAAATGTGTAAACCTAAAGCAAGACCAGTAGCCAATCCAAGATAGACAATCCGGCGAGTATTAGAATACGCCACGAAATTGTTGCCCCTTTACCCGTGAATTTTATTAGATCCACTGTAGACAGTGAGAATGTTGTCATGGAAATACACCTTAACCATCGACGTCGTTTCGGAAAATTTGTAGCTCTGGTGGCCAATGACTACAGTAACATTTGGGTGCACAAGCGATGCACTAATGCTACCTGTTCCTACGATTTTCGCTATAGTTGCAATGCCTTTAGGGCCGCCGAGCTCCTTAGCCACGATGGATCCCGAGTTGACGGTGACTTGTCCACCGCGGAAAACCCCCCCTGCAATGGAGAAGTTTTTTCCCGCTAGCACCGTTGAGTAGAAACAGCCCTTACCTTTCACGGCAACACTTCCAGAGGCTTCGATGTGTGAATTCTGGAGATACCCCACCTCAACATCGGCTTCAATCGGCGATTCACTCTCAAGCTCTTCGATTCGAGCCTTGATTTCTTGACGTAATTGACGTAGCTCCTGGGCGTCATTAATCGTCAAGGTACCAGAACCCCGAGGGACCAAGTAGCGATCGATCGTTTTGATCAGATTGGCATACTTCTCGCCATCGCTTTCCGATTCTTGCTCAATTTTGCTGATTTCATCGCCCAAAGACTTGATATCCTCAGGTAAGGCGTGGAACTTGAGCTCGATCAGGTGGCGAATGAGGTTTTCAAAGGGAACGTTCTCTGCTTGACGAACAATTGCTTCGTAGGCAACTTCGAGAGCTTCTAGTTGACTGGAGATCTTGCGCAAGAGATTTCCTGTACGAATTTGGCTGACGGTGACGCCACCAGAATGAAGCTGCGCCCGCACCACGTTCCGCAAGACGGTGATGGAGCCACCCGCCCGGAGCGTGCCACCACTTACTAGACCCTGAACGACTATGACTCCCTTTTTGCTTTGCACTTTGATGTTCTCTAAAACATTCCCTCGGATAATGATATCACCGTCCATGGTAATGTTCCCTGTCGAGACATCTGCATCGCCTGCGAGCTCATAGACATCTGTGACACGAATCATTCCATTACGTAGCGATGGAAGTCCGGATGTTGTAGCGATGGCGTGGAGCCCATCTTCGCTGAGCCGTACGCCCTCGCCGATGACAAGGTCAAGCTTTTTGAGGGGTTCACTTGCAATGGGTTTGCCATAGACATCCACACCAGGGGCACCAAGCCTTCCGGGGTCTTTAACGGCTAGAACCGCCCCTTCGTGAACACCCTCGGTGCCATGAACCTCATAGTAATCGATACGTAACGCATCATCATCAACATCTGTTCCACTTTCTTTGAACACATACTTGATGAAAGGGTGAATGGTCTCCCCAGGAGTGCGTCCCACAGCAATCAGATGGGTTCCTTGGGATGCGGCTAAGGTCTCTTCTGTCAAGTCAGCGATCTTGAGGCCATAAGTGAGGCCTTCAACGCGCACGAGTTCCTCAACGTCTTTGAGTGTAAGCCCTGGGGGCTTTATTTCGTTCTTTGCCAAGCGCAGGGTTAAGATGTTCGTCACTGGATGATCCTGGAGGCTATACTTTACTCCAGGTATCTTTTTCCAGACCAACTCTGCTCTCACCTTTTTGGTATCGGTTGCAATTTCATACCGTAGTTCAGGCTCACGATCTGGGGGCAAGTTCACTTCTAAAGAGTCAAGCCCGTGAGTGAGCTCCACTTCCTTCGTCACCGTTTCACCCCGATATAGAACATGAAATTCGCTGCTAAAGCGAATGACCGGGATATTCCCACCCTTGGTATCTGGAGGAATCAAGAACAAGGTTCCATTCTTCACACCAACTCCACGTGGGGAGACGGGTAGAGGATGGTCTACCTGGCTTGTCTTCAGAGTCAAACGTACGATCGCTTTACGGGAACCTAACCCTAGAAAACCCTTGGATGGTTCTTCAACGATCTCTATCTCCACGCGGTCCCGCGTTGTCTGCAGCTCAGTGAGTCCGTGCTCAATTGCTTCGTCTAGGGTTTTTCCTTCTACTAGGACCTGAGTTCTTGCCAGAGTGATAACCTCCTTCTAGAGAGTCTTCTGGTAGATACAGTAACTGACACGCTCCAAGCCATGTTTCGCCGGATCCATGATCTGTTCTGCAGAACCCACAATGAAATAGCCCGATGGATTCAATGACTCGACGAAATTGGCAATTAACCGGTGTTGAGTCTCACTAGTAAAGTAGATAAAGACGTTGCGACAGAGAATGAGATCGAAATTCCGCTCGTATCTATCTCTGAGCAGATCATGTTTCTTGAATACGACTTCTTTCTTGATATTCTCATGAATGACCCAACGATCATTGCCTTTTTTAGCAAAGTACTTCTCTAGATACTGAGGACTGGTTCCCGCAATCTGGTTGGCTAGGTACTCACCAGCCTTAGCTTTGGCCAGAACAGATTCATCTAAATCGGTAGCTAATAAAAGACTGGGTGTGAACCTCGCCTCATTCATCAGAATAGCAATGGAGTAGATCTCAGCACCGATGGACGCACCAGCACTCCAGATGCGGGGGCGCTTTCCTCGACTAATTCGGGGTAGAACTTCATCTTTAATTACTTCAAAGACTCGAGCATCGCGGAAAAAATTCGACGTATTGATCGTGAGATATTCTGTAAACTTTTGCCGATGTTCCTGATCCATCTTTAACGTATCAACCAGTTGATTATAGGATTGGAGTTGATACCGCTCAATCCACTGATTGATGCGTCTACGCATTTGCTGATCCTTGTAACTTGTCAGGTCAATTCCCAGTGTCTTGTCAATATCCCGCTTTAACTTCTCATAATCTACCATTTCACACCTCACCGCATTGCAGATATTAGATCCGTAATTGTCTTGCCTATCATATCTAGCGGCAAGATGTAATCGGCATTACCCTCTTCTGCTACCACCCGTGGCATGCTGTATATCGTGGAGGTAGCTCGATCTTGAGCAATCGTTATTCCGCCTGCTTGTTTAATCCCGGCCATACCCTTAGCCCCATCCCTGCCCATTCCTGTCAGAATCACCCCGAGGATTTTCTTGCCATAAATCGAGGGCAAGTTTTCCATGGTGACATCGATGGCTGGCCTCAAGAACATGACTCTTTCATCTTGGTTGAGCTGGACCCGTCGATCGTTGTTGATGACTAGATGATAATCACCTGGGGCAATTAAGACCTTACCATTCTCCACCAGGTCGCCATTGGCCGCTTCTTTGACAGGGAAGGGAAATAGGCTGTCTAAGCGTTCTGCGAAACTCCTGGTAAAATCCTTGGGCATGTGCTGAACAACGACAATGCCCGCAGGTAGGTTGGCGGGTATGGAGGAGAATACTCCTTCTAGAGCCTTGGGCCCACCTGTGGAAGAACCAATAATGACGAGTTTGTCCGCAACCTTTGTGGCTGGCCGATCAAAGGTTGGTAATACAGGCGGTTTACTGACAACCGGCCGTACTCTCGGTTCCTCCACTTGGATCTTGGCTGTCGCCGCTAGGCGCACTTTTTGCGTAACCTCGGCAGCAATAACATCAAAGTCATGTGCTCCGGTAGGTTGCCCACTTGGTTTGGCGATAAAATCAACGGCTCCTAGAGCCAACGCCTTCATTGTGGTCTCGGAGCCTTTGCGTGTTTGGCTACTGACCATAACCACAGGAAGTGGCTTGGTCTTCATAATGTGTTCCAAAGTTTCCAAGCCATTCATCACAGGCATCTCAACATCGAGGGTGACTACATCTACCTCGAGACGCTCAAGCTTCTCCAAGGCATCCTTCCCGTTTCTCGCATACCCTGCCACTTCGAGTTCTGGATCAGCCTGGATGATCTCGATAATCAATTTTCGCATGAAAGCACTATCGTCAACGACCAAAACTCTAATAGGCATTATCATCACCCTCAAATTTCAACTGCTTCTCTTCCGATGGCAGTGACTGTTACGATTCCGGTATTAACAAAAAAGCGCATTTTGCGCCCATAATCTCCTGCAACATCTTTACCAATGATGGCAATACCATGTTTCTTGAGATGTTCTATGACCGCTTCAATGTTCTGCATACCAATACTCGTGCTATTCGTACTGAGATTTGGAAATAGGTTTGCTCCTCCAGCCAATTTGGCCTTGAGCCTAGATTTATGTGCGCCAAGGCGCAGTGCTTCTTCAATCATGGCTGGAATCCCCGTGTCAGCATACTTGCCTGGGGGAGCTCCTGCATCTCTTTCCCGACTCTTTGGCAGGAAGATATGCGCCATTACCCCAACCTTCGCTAGATCGTCATACAATGTAACGCCTACACAGGAACCGAGACCTACTGTCGTCAAGATACCCTCTGACTTAAAGGCGCTGATCTGCCCCATATTTACAAAAACCTCTGCCATCACACTTCCTCCAAACCAAGCATATGAGCGATTTTCCGAAAATCATCGTCATCTGGAAGAAAGAGAATGTGGCCTTCAATGGACTCACCATCTGCAAAGAA
Source organism: Bacillota bacterium (assembly GCA_012520355.1). GTDB lineage: Bacteria > Bacillota > Limnochordia > Darwinibacteriales > Darwinibacteriaceae > UBA5420. The sequence goes on from JAAYOK010000110.1 coordinate 9,635, forward strand.
CTCAGTGCGGATCACTGTGACTTCATCTGTCACTTCGGCACCGGCCAATACACTCTGCCATACTGCACCAGCCATATCCATGGCAACCCCAGGTACACTCGGAGCCATTAACAAGTTGGTCATTTTGGCAAGAGCATTGAGATAGGACGTGATCATAATATTGCCTAGTTCTTGTAAGGCAGATCTTGCCAATTCGTTCATTTCTCCACTCTCATCTTGCGTAAGTAGACGGACGAGTACCAGTGCACTATCGACTGGTAGGAGAAACGCCATATGCCCCCGTACATCTCCCGATACAACCACAAAGATGCCAACGATGACCTGCTCTAGACCACCAACATAGTGTGCTGCTTGTTCAAAAGGCAACATCTTGGCATCGGGAACTACTAACTGGAAGAGCCGTCCGCTGAGCATCTGTGATAAAGCTGTGGTGGCATGGCCGGTTCCAATGTTGGCGAGTTCCTTCAAGAAATCCAACTTTGCGTCACTCATCATCCCACCACCTTTAAGAGCTGATTTTCCGCAGTGATTCCACTACCCTTTCTGCATCGAACGGTTTTACCAGAAAGTCCTTGGCACCTGCACTCAATGCTTCAATTACCATAGGCTTTTGTCCCATGGCACTGCAAACAATGATCTTTGCCTGGGGATCAATCTTCATGATTTCCTTAATAGCGGTTATTCCATCCATTTTTGGCATGGTGATATCCATAGTGACCATATCTGGCTTCAACTCTTTGTACAGTGCTACGGCTTCTTCACCATCGCCTGCCTCACCCACAACACTGTAACCATTTTTTTCAATCACGTTCTTCAATGTCATACGCATAAATGCGGTATCGTCTGTTATTAACACCGTTTTTGCCATTGTAGCACCACTCCCTATCCGATTAACGTACTATTGTCGATGATCAGCGCGATATTACCGTTACCCAACACCGTAGCCCCAGCAATTCCCCGAATGTCACTGAGCGTTCCTTTAATCGACTTAATCACGATTTCTTGTTGACCGATGAGGTCTTCAACTACGAAGCCAACCTTTTGACCCCTGATTTCTACAACAATGACAGGCAAAGGTCCATCGATCTTTAGAGGCTTGAAGCCCAGACATTCTGCTAGGTCATAGAGGGGTAAAACTTCGTCTCGCAACATAATCACATCATGTTGCTGCACTGTCTTAATCTGGTCACGCTCGACTTGAATGTTTTCTCTCACTGCTTGTATAGGGATAGCGAGGGTTTCACCGTCGGCTACGACCAATAAAGCTTTTATGATCGCTAGTGTCAGAGGTAGTTTGATAATCGTACGCATAAATTGATCTGGCTCTGATTCAATCTCAATCGTACCACTTAAGGAGTGTACTACGGATCGGACAGCATCGAGTCCTACGCCTCTACCAGACAGATCGGTGATTTCCTGCGCAGTGGAGAAGCCAGGGCTAAACAAGAGTTCACCCGCCTCGCTCACAGACAGTTCTCCGTGCTGCAGGCTAATCAGACCACGTTCAATGGCCTTGGTGCGAATTCGTTCCAGATTGATACCTTGTCCATCGTCACTGATTTCAATCAGGATATGACTTCCTTCATGGCGAGCACCGAGGGTGATGGTACCAGTCTTGGGTTTTCCCTTGGCAATCCGATCTGCTGCGGACTCTAGACCATGATCAATCGAGTTGCGAATCAAGTGAACCAAGGGGTCTCCGATTTGGTTCACAATGGAGCGATCTAGTTCGGTCATTTCTCCGAAGATTCTTAGATCGATATCCTTGCCACTGGCTTGGGCTAGATCCCGCACCATGCGAGGGAAACGATCAAAAACCTGCTTGATGGCTACCATTCGCAAGCTCATGGCGGCATACTGCAACTCAGTCGTCACGCGATCGAGTTGATCGAGGGCGCCGATGGAATCATCACCTTTGGCCATCTCAATCACTTGGGTCCGACTTGTCACGAGCTCTCCCACGAGGTTAATGAGCTTGTCCAAGCGGTCTGTCTCCACACGCACAAGTGCCTCCCGGCGTTGTTGCTTGTTGACAGGGGTTACTGTCTTGGAAGACGCTTGACCTTGAGTTTGTTTGACGGCCTCTACCCTCTCCGCGGTGGCGGCGACCTCTTCGTCTGGCCTCAATTGTTGCTGTTCAACCCTGGACAACTCAGTGACTTCAACGGAATCAATCTCGGAAATATTCCTGATAATCTCCGAGATGCGCTCTTGGGATTCTTTTGTCAAAATCGTCAGGATAAACGAATCCTCGAATTTCTCCTCTTCTAATTCTTGCACAGAGGGATTGCTTTGAATCACTGTGGCCACCTGTTCAATGGCTTGGAAGACGGTATAGACCCGGACCGATTTTAAAATAGTGTTGGCCCTGAGCCGTATCTTGACGAAAAACGCGGAATGCCCTTGGGAAACGCCTTGTTTAATGGTTTCCCTATTAAACACATCAAGTTGGACAACAGGAGAAGAAACTTCTTCGTCCTCCGTCTCCTCCTCGCTTAGTGTAGGATCCTTCCTGGCTGCGTCGGGATTTTGGGTTAACGCCTCCAAGACAGCAATTTGATCTTTAACAGGTGTAATGGGTGCATCGCTGATTGTCTGTTCGAGCAGAACCTCGAGGGTATCCACGGCCCCAAAAAGAGCATTGATTACTTCCAGAGTGGGCTCGAGTTCATGGTTTCTTAGTAAATCTAAAACACTTTCCATCTCGTGCGTAAATTCAGCAAGCACATCGAAGCCCATGGTCCCGGCCATACCTTTGAGACTATGAGCTGCCCTAAACATATCATCTACGGTGTCTTTATCACCTGGGTTTCTCTCAAATCTCAGCAGATCCTCGTTAAGTGATTGAAGGTAATCCCGAGCTTCTGCCGCAAACACTTCTCTGAACGAACTAATATCCATGAATGTCCTCCTCTGCAAGCAAGTCGTGCTTTAACGTATACTACCGATCCGGTCTTGCGGCGTGGCAATTTCGGTGATACGTACACCAAACTGTTCCCCAACCACTACAACTTCACCGCGGGCAATGAGTCTTTCGTTAGCCAAGAGCTCGATGGGTTCACCGTGGAGAGAATCCAGTTCCATGATATGCCCAGGCCCTAAACGCAAAATATTATCAATGGCCATGCGAGTCCGCCCTAGAATGGCACGTACTTGGACGGGAATATCTCTGATGAGATCGATATTAATATTCCCCAAGTCATAACTAGGCTGGATAACCTGCTCTGGTATGGGCGGGGGTGGTAGTGTAACCTCAGTTTGCACCGGTTGCTTTTTGAGATCGGTCCACTCCGTAGACGTAACACTTACGGGCGTAGGCTCCTCTTGTACCTCAAGTTCAGGAGGCATTAAGCTGGCCACCATATCCTTGGCAAAGTTCACTTTGATAATCTGTAGGAGCGTACTATCGACGAGGTCCTCAATTTCCATGCGGAAAGCAACCGTAATAATCGGCTCTTCGTCCACCAGATCTTGGTCCGTCAGAGCCTCGTGGGCTAAGTCACGTCGCGTGGTTTCAGGTGGCGAAATATCAATTGTGCGCCGAAAGAGTTCAGACATGGCAGTTGAGGCTGAGCCCATCATCATGTTCATAGCTTCAGTGACGGCACTTAGATAAAGCTCATCAAGCTCAGGGGGTAGATTTCTTCCATCTTCACCCATCATTAAGTTACCAATGACCAGTGCATCATGTTCATGGATAACCAGGAGATTATCCCCTTCTAATCCCAGTTGATATCCGATGGTAACCACAATACAGGGTTCTGGATAGGTTTCCGTAATGGTCGCGGGGGTACTCATAAAGATCTTCGGAACAGTGATTTGAACCTTGCGGTTTACCAGCGTACTCAAAGCTGTAGCAGCAGAACCCATGGAGATGTTCCCGATTTCGGCCAGAGCATCTTGCTCCAAGTGAGTCAGATAGGCATCTATATCCAAATCATCACTAGACGTTTGCTCGCTGGCGACATGTCCACGTAAAAGCGCATCGAGCTCCTCTTGCGTCATGACTCCATCATTCATCGTCTAGTCCTCCTTCATTATCCTCAGCTTCGGCTTCACAGACACTTGTAACCACTACTCCTAGTCTTGAACCTAAGCGTCCTGGGGTGCCTTTGAACTTCGTCATGGAACCAATTTTAATATCCAATGTCTCGGTCTTCTTTGTACCTAGGGGAATCACATCGCCTGGTGCTAATCCCAACAAATCTCGCACCGTCACTGTTGTCCTGCCTAATTCTACTTCCACAGGAACAATGGCAGACCGCACCTTTTCTTTCAGTAACTCGACTCGCCGCGGATCGGGTTTTTGGAGTGATTCAAACATGCGAATTTGCGTCAAGTTCTTAACAATCGGTTCTAAGGTACGATGCGGCAGGCAGATACTAATCATGTCACTGGTTTCATTGAGGGAAAAGCGCATAGTCACAAGGGCTACCGCATCACGTTCTGCGGCAACCTGGAGGAACTGCGGATTGTTCTCAATATTATCCAGCTCGAATTTGAGTTGTGCCACCTCTTGCCAGGCATCGCCCAACAAGGAGGAGAAAACGTTTAGCACTTGACGCTTCAACACTGCAATTTCAATGTCCGTAAGTCCCCGCGAACGTCCCATGGGAATACCGTCGCCGCCACAAAGGCGATCGTGCAACAAGAAGGCGATATCTGGAGTTAACTGCATGATCACATATCCCTCTAAGGGTGGAACACGCATGATGCTCAAGACAGACGGATTTGGCAAGGAACGTACAAAATCTCCAAAGAGAATTTGCTCAATGGAGTGAACACGGACTTCTACCTTGTGCCGGAGCTTGGCTGACATAAAGCCCGAATAGGTTCGACAAAACTGTTCGTGGATTCTCTGTAAAGCTCTGATATGTTCTTTGGAAAATTTGTTAGGCCGACTAAAATCGTAAACAGGATCTTCAGCCTGAACTTCAGGCTCAAGCCCAAGATCGGGTTCAGAGGCTGCTCGTATTAGCAGATCAATTTCTTCCTGTGACAGAATATCATGCAATACATCCACCTCCTCTTGACCCAGAAATCAACTTATCTTTTTTATCGGCAGAGCAGGGCGAACTCTTGAGCATTTGCTACTCCGCCTCAGGTAATTCGTCCTCACCGATTCCATGCAACTGGATTTGCTCCTCGCTTGTTAAAATCTTGTCCACCTCTAAGAGAATCAGCAAGCGATCTTCAAGCTTGCCCACACCAGCTAGGTAGTGTGCTTTCAGACCAGCAATATTACTTGGGGGGGGTTCAATGGCACTTTCCGCCAGTCGAAGTGTCTCTGTTACGGAATCTACGATAAATCCGACCATACTACCGTTGACCTCAAGCATGATGATCCGAGTGTCTTGCGTATTGTCTTGTGCCTCAAGACCAAAGCGCTTACGCAAGGATATGACCGGAATGACCTCACCACGAAGATTTGTCACACCTTCAATGTAATCAGCCACATGGGGCAGGCGTGTGATGTGACCAACCTTGACGATTTCCCGTACATCGGTGATCTCTACGCCAAACTCTTCGTTATGAAGTTTAAATACAACTAACTGTTTTTCTTGCACAGTTATTCCCTCCTTAGAAGACTACTGCAGACAGGTCGCCAATAGCCTAAAAACCCATGATTAACCTATTTCGCCGTGGTGAAAGCTTTTCCTCCCAGATAGCATAAGAATTATAAAAACCCGGAACCCGGGCTGTATGGTCATTTATTTGGTTTTCGCAGCAGAGCTATAATGCTACTAAAGACAATGGAGGCGGCCAAGCCCAGACCTGTGATTTCAAAGGCTCCTGTGAACAATCCTTCCCAGCCCAAACGCTCAATCTCTGAAAGCATACCCTTGGTTATGGAGCTGCCAAATCCCAATACTGGAACTAAAGCGCCTGCCCCAGCAAACTCCTGAAAGGGTTCATAGATCCCGATGCCACTTAAGACCGCCCCGAGGCAAACCATTCCCACGAGCAGGTGGGCATTGCTACATTTGGTGGTATCGATGATGAGCTGCCCTATGGCACAAATAGCACCACCGACCAAAAAGGCAATTATGTAGTCCATCCATCTCTCCCCTTTACGCCTCAATGGCTATGGCATGGGCCACGCAGGGGATTGATTCACCCTGCAACACGGTTAACGGACTGAGTAAGGCACCCGTTGCTACAACCAAGATTCGCTTTGCTTTAGCGGATTTCAACCTATTGAGACCATAACCAAGTGTCATCACTGCAATGCATGCGGCTCCGCTCCCCCCTGCCCCTGCCTTTTGCCGTTCAGAATAGATTTGGCTGCCCCCATCTTGGAGGCGTTCTAGGCCAGAAAAACCCTCCTTTTCTAGAAGCAGTCGTAGCATCTTTCGTCCTTGTTTTCCAAGATCACCCGTTAGAACCATGTCATAGTCTTCTAGCGTGCGACCTGTATCGACCAGATGAGCTTTTAGAGTAGAAGAGGCAGCAGGTGCCATCGCGCTACCCATATCTTGTGCATCTTTCAACCCCATGTCTACAATGGCACCGAAGGTGGCGAAACTGATCTGCGGTCCTTCTTCGCCAAAACCCAAAAGCGCGGCACCAGCCCCTGTTACTGTGTGTTGGTTGCTAGCAATATGCTGAACATTCAGCTCAATGGGGTAGCGGTATTGCCGTTCGGCTGTTTGGTAATGACTGGCAGTGCCAACAAGTACCTGCTGGGCAAAGTCTCCTTGGAGCAAGGCAGCTGCCAGGCCTATGCCTTGGGCAAATGTGGAACAGGCTCCATAGATGCCCAAAAAGGGTATTGGATAGGTGCTCCCTGCGAAGGTCGATGAGGTGATCTGGTTCAACAAATCTCCTGCCAAAAGGAAACTTACGTCCTCGACCTTTGTGTTTCTTTGCCGCAGAGTCTTTTCAATGGCCATTTCAAGCATCAGCCGTTCTGCTTTTTCGGGGGTCTTTTGTCCCAAGACATCGTCGGGTAGGATCTCATCAAAGTCTAAAGCATGTGGTCCTTTTCCTTCTAGAGGACCAACTAAGGTATACGAGCTAAGCAGTCGCGGTTGTCGACTAAAGGATATCGTCTGGGATCCAAGTCGGTTACTCAATGAACACGTCTCCTCCAGAATTTAGAATAGGCCAAGGATGAGGGCTTTGGCTAGGCTTACAAGGAAGCCCGATAGAATCCCGAAGACGATGACCGGCCCTGCGATAACAAACATCTTGGCCCCCATACCGAGCAAGAATCCTTCCCGGCGAAACTCCATGGCTGCTGCAGTCACTGTATTAGAAAACCCCGTGATAGGAACCGCCGCTCCGGCCCCGCCCTTTTCTGCGATTTCGTCATAAACCCCCAAGCCAGTTAGAATCGCACCGATCAAAATCATCACCGCTAGTGTGACAGATGCCGCCTCTGTCTTGGTGTTTTCTGTTTTGCTGGCAATATTTAGTACGACTTGGCCCAAAGTAGAGATGAGGCCGCCGACAAAAAAAGCCCACAATGTGTTCTTGAGCAAGGGACGGGGCGGGCTATTGTCCTTAACGAGCTTCTGATACTCCTTCGGTTTCACGAGGCATGCTCCTTTCTTCGATTACTCTTAGTATACGAAAAAGGGCCTAAACTATTCAAAACCGGAGTACCCCTTGGGGCACTCCGGTTCGAGTGGTTAGCCAAAATTCTGTTGCTTATTGACCTCCAAGCACGCTAATGGCACCAATAATGGCACCGATGGCACCTACGGCAATTCCGATGGTAGCCATGGTCTTGGCAGACTTTAGATTCTCATCGTTGGTTAGTTTATACTCAGCAAAATCCTCTTCTAAGGTCTTGATCTGGCGTTCGAGACGTTGTTCTCGGATGAGTGCTGCATTGATCTGGGCGTTCACATCGGTGGCCAGTTCCGTCTTGACAGTGTCAAGGGTGGAGGTATCTTCCCGCAAGGCGATAATATCCGCTTTCGCCTTTTCGAGCTGGGCAGTTAGGTCTGTACGGTTTTGTGTCTCCCTTTGGAGCAAGACTGCCACATTTTGCAGATCCTTCTCGAGCTGTTGGTTCGCGAGTCTCAAAGACTCGAGCTCAGTGGTCATTTGGCTATCATTTACCTGCAAACTGGCGAAGACGGCACCTTTTTCTCCGGCCCAGTTCTCTAAGTCATTGATGGCTTGCGCTTGCAACAAGAGCTCTTTCTCCAGCTGGATCACGGCGTTGACTAGTTCGGCCATGCGTTCTTCATTTTCCGTTATGCGTTCTTCATTTTCAGCTAGACGGGCTTCGCTCTGTATGACATCGAAACCCTGATCTTCCATGGCCAGTTGCATACTGACGATGCCTGCTTGGACTTCAGCCAGATTACTCTGGAGCAGTGCCATATTGTCCTTCAGACCAACTACTTGATCCTCTAGACCTACCTGAGCAGCCACAACTCGGCTTACCCGCTCTTCGGCAATGATGGCATTCTCATCCACTCTCTTGACTTCATCCCGGAGTTGCTGTTGATCAGCGTACCAGGTAGCCAAGTCTTCTTCAAAGCGGAGCCGGAGTTCGCTGGCCTCGAGCAAATCGCCAGACGTTCCCCTTACCCGTGAGACCTCGATATCTTCCAACAAACGGTTAATGACATTAGCCAAGGCATAGCGATCCACTGCCCGGGAACCTTGGAAGGTTCCGTCTTCAAAAACAGTTAAATAGCCCCGAGTAACGGCATTATTCACTGCATGGTAGGCCCAGTGATCTGTTGGCACATCCGATACATTTGCCAAGGCTGTCATGGGCAGTATGATGTTCAGCACCAGTAGAGCCACTAGACTTAAGACAATTTTGCTTTCTTTCATTACGTAAGCCTCCTCACCACTATGGTTGAATAATTATGTCCCTATGTTCGATGACCAGAGATGGCGCTTCGAGCACGCCCTGCTTTGTAAAGACTCGAACCCCACTTAGATCCACTCGGCCAAGCCCTGCCGACTTTGCCCTGAAATGGATGGTCATCACCGTTCCATAGGACAGTGGTAGTTCATTCCCCGCACCCCGCTGGGCCTGAAGCCCTAGTACATGGCCGGTTTGATTAGAAATAGTCGGCATCTGCCACGAGCCACCATCCACGAAGAGAGTACCCTTGGAAATGTCGAGTGTCTTACCTACAATCTCCAGATGCTCAGGATCAAAGGCCAGATCGAACTCGATTCCGAGAAAGTCGTGGATGTTAGTAGCCCAAATCGGAAGTGAGAAGTAGTCTCCCGCTTTCACCACATCGCCGCCGGGCCGTTCGGGCTGACCAATCCAGACCTTGGACTTTAATTCCGGAACAATGATGAACATATTCTCCACCTTCTGCTGACCACGTTCATCAACGCTGCGCAATGAATAGGGGAGGGGCCCAGAAAAACCATCTTTCGGCTTCAAAAGCCATTTAAAGGATACTTCTTCGCCAGGCCCAATTGTGCCTGGGAACCTCTTTGCATTTTGTCCTGTGACCAAATCGAGTCCCAAGGGGTATAGAATTTCAAAGGTACCACCAAAGAACTGGGTACCGCCCTCATTGCGGACAACCGCTTTGGCTTCAAATACTGCTGGTTCGTAACGTTCGTTCCTAATTCCCAGACCTGGTGGTCCGCTAAAGAGAACCTGCAATTTAGCTGGGCTTAAAACCTGTACATTTCGTCTTACCTTATTGGGCTCACTGTTTTGGGCCCGGACTTCTACTTCATACGTGAAGACTCCGTCTGTGATACTACGTACTCCGACCTGCCAGCCAGTCTGCTTGGTTTCACCTACTTGGAGGTCGTTAAGGCGGACTTGAGCTGGTGAACCTACGAGTTGTAGCCCAGGAGGCAACTTTAGTTCAGCCACAACATCACGGGCGTCACCTTGACCATCATTTTGCACGTAAGCGATGATGGAGAAAGTCTGGAACCCTTCAGGATCCGCCGTAATTTCGGCCGGTGACGTGACGCCAACAATCAGTTCGCCAGGGGCAATGGTGACACCGCCTAGGCCGTAATAGGATACAAAGCTTCTGGCTTCACCTGGTGCTAGAGACACTTGATCCCAGAACAGGGCAATGGCACTATCAAGTTCAAACTCACCAATCCGCTGGAAATCTTGTCCAGGTGTGAAGTTAAAGTTCCAGGGACTGTCGGCTAGACTACCCCAATTGGTGAAATAGAAGCGATCAGGAGTCGTAACCCCTGGACCCGTCAACGTCCCTTGGGACATTACCTGGGGGCGGGCCAAAGAGTCAAAGGCCTGCCAGAACTGGGGCATATTCTGCTTATAATAGACGCTGTCGGTAGTGATCCCCCGGTCGTCGACTCGGAAAGGCGCACCATCATTGGACCCTAACATGGTATCGAGCATAAGCCTGACACCCACCATATGGGGAACCGAATCTAAGTTTTCCACATGATACTCAATGTGCGCGGTATCCAAGAGGCCCGTTGTACTACTTCTGGTGAGGCTCAAAATCTGCCAAACCTGAATAGGACCTAGCTTCCAACTGCTCTCTATTTTTCCGTCCACAATCGTGGGAGGTTGAATCATCTCACCATAAAGGCCACTGGAACCGGCCCTTCGATCCGTTTCACCACCATAGATCCAGTTCTGGTTTCCGATCCGAACTGTGGTATACGATGTCCAAGGGTCATCTCCCCCGTAAATCAAGTGCTTGTTCTGATCCGTATCTCGATCAGGGTCTCCTCCTGTGGTCCCCACTGAAAAGCGTCCCGTATTGGTCTCCCCTGCATTGACAACGATTCGAATATACTCATTGTCAATCTGGACCTTGGGAGCTTCTGCAAAGGTTGTCAAACTGAAGAGCAAGACCAGGCTAAGTACTAGAGTGAGTGTTCCCATGATTGTAAGTGTTGACTTCCGTGACATCCGCGCTTTTCCCTCCTCTATGGTGCATTCAACCAACGAACCTCTCCATATTCCACATTGGAAACAAAGCGATTGTCTTCCCTACTAAAGACAACGGCAACTTGCATGGCATAATCATAGGGCTGGCTGGCAAAGGTCCAGACGCCTTCAATATACCGTACAGCTTGAAAATCGAGGCGTTCATCCCCCGATGATTTCTCTAAGACCACATTCTGCAGTACACCGGAAGCTGAGACTTCGATGGCCACAAAGACCACCCCTTCTACCCCGTCATGTTCAGCATTCTTGGGGTACATCGGTATACCGCCACCGCCATGGAGTTCACGGCCACTTGCAGGTGGTGGAGGTGGAGGTGGCGCAGTTTCGGCCGTCCCTTCACCGGATTCGGCAACTCCTGCCTCATCACTAACCCCAGACGAGGCTGTTCCTGATCCACTCGTTGCCTGACTCTGAGGCCTCGCTTCTGGGGTAGGGCGTGCCTCAACAGGTGGTTGCACTACCTCCCGCGCTTCCGTTTCCACAACGACCTCAGGCCCTTCTGGGCTGGTAAGAAGCTCGCCGCGACCCGTTTGCTCGGGTACGTCAGGAACCTCTGGGACAACGACTTCTGGTTCTACTTGCGGTTCAGGCTCTGGTTGGGCAGGACGAGCCTGCTCAACTTGGGGTTCCGGCACTTGGGGGTGCTCTACTTGGGCAACAGCTTGTTCCTTGGGAGGTTCGGCTGGTTGAGGCCTGGGCTCAGTCACCCTCGGAACCGTAGTTTGGGAAAGACGATCGGTCACTGGAGATGGTCTCGGATTCACCGATGTCTCCACGTGCATAACTTGAATGACTCCTCCCCCTGCCAAACCAGGCGTATCAACCTCGAGGAGGGAACCCAAATCGGGTAAAGCGAAAAATAAAATAGCGTGAAGAACGACGGAAATCAGGATAAAGCGATTCAGTCGTGACTCTTCACCAAAAGGGTTTTGCACATCGCTCCCTCCTTCCCTTACGTTCCTTGTTCCACAGCCAAACCTAAGCGATAGCCACCAACACCGCGCAGATGATCTAAAGCCTTCACAACATGTTCATAGCGAACTTCTTTATCAGCTTTAACGATCACGAAAATGTCTGGGTTCACCCTGACCCTTTCGATGAACTGTTGTTCTAATTCGGCCCCTGACACTTTGCGACCTGCCACATAAAAGGAACCGGACTTGTCCACTAAGACTTCAAAGCTTGTACTGGTTTGGGCGGTTCCAGTTACAGCCCGTGGTAACTCCACATCTAAGCCCATGGGTTCCGTCTTAATCGTGGAAAAAACCATAAAAAAGACCAACATGAAAAACATCACGTCAATCAAAGGCGTTATATCTGGACTATTACGCCTCTTTCTACTACGTTGAAAGTTCATTAAAACTCACTCCCTGCATCTAAGACATTCAGGAGTTCGGTCGACTTCTTGTTCATATCAGCCACATTATTTGTAACAATGCTGTTCAGGTAGGCAGCAAGAGCCATGGTGGGCACTGCAACAATCAAACCTGTAGCTGTGGTAATCAACGCTTCGGCAATCCCGATACTCAATGCCGATGCCTGTGTCACACCCTCCATAACGCCGATAACATTAAAACTATCAATAATGCCTGTAACGGTACCGAGAATTCCGAGCAAGGGTGAGATCGTTACAATCAAGTCTAAAGCAGGGAGTCTTCTTTCCATCTTGTGGATCTCTTCATTCCCTACCACAGTCATATGCTCCTTGATTTCGTCCCGTCTTTGGTCGTAATGGGCAATTCCTGCTGCTAAGACTGCTGCAACTGGTCCCCGCGCCTTCTTGGCAATTTGCATCGCTTCCAGCACTTTGCCTTGCCCTAAGGATAACTTAATATCCTCTAGGAGGTCATCTGTATCAATTCTTGAGCGTAATAAGTACCACAATCTTTCGATCCCAATTGCCACCGAAAAAATAGAACACAAGAGCAATGGGATCATAACTGGACCACCGAGTGCGAAAATTCTGAGCATACAATACCCCTCCGTTTACTTTCTAAAAGAAATACATTCTGTAGTGTTCGACACGAGCTCCGAGAATCCTTGCATCATTGCAATTTCCGCTTATATCATTCGCCTGAAAGCTCAGCTTATGGGGGATAGAAGAAAGAACCGCGAAAACGCGGTTCTTCGGATTAAATAGCCCTAAGATGATGATGGTTTTGGAACCGAGCCTTCTCCAGAGCCATCAAAAAGATCTCTTCCTCGGTGTTCGACTCTGTCAGTCGCTGTAAGCGACCTTCCTTCCTAAAGCCCACCTTTTCATAGCAGTGCAAGGCCTTTTCGTTACTGGCTTGAACACGCAGATAAATGCGAGTCAAGTTCATGGTAAGAAAAGCTTGTTCCAAAAGAGTGATGATTGCATCTGTCCCATACCCATGATTGTGCATCAAAGGGTCAAAAATGTCGATTTTAAGCTCGGCTTCACCACTTCTCCAGGCGATGTGATCGAGTTCAATTTCGCCAATACGTTTTGTGCCCAATAGAATATGGTAGTGCACCCGGTAGCGATTGGGTTTCACCAATTCTAAAGCGACTTTTCCCCCCATTAATTGCGACATTTGTCCAACTCCTCAAGTTCCGAATTAGCTTCGCGACTTCTATACGGTTCTCGGAGATTCCACTCCATACATTCGAGAATAATTAACGATGACCTGCAGGGAAAAACCGCCAGCACCTGGCCTACAAAATCCTATTATTTCTCGCGGCCCTTAAGTCTTCCAACCACGACCAGGGAATCGAATAACGACCGATATAAAGCTCGTCCTTTCCCCCTGGACCGTGACAATCAGAACCTCCACTAGGGAGCAGAGCATGATCTTTCGCCATCTGGCTGAAATAGTCTGTCTGTTCCGCCGAATGACTATGGTGAATGACTTCCATGCCTACCAGTCCTGCTTGGATCAGGCGTGGCAAGATGGAGAGATCCTTTAGTAAACCTGGATGAGCCAAAATCGGGACTCCGCCGGAACCAAGGATTAGCCCAACGGCTTCTTCTAAGGTCAGTTTCTCCCGTTTCACATAGGCAGGCCGTCCCTGACCGATATAGGTATCAAAGGCCTCTTGCTTGGTCTTAACAACCCCCTTTTTAACCAGGGCAGCGGCAATATGGCTCCGGGATAAAACATCCTCGTGGGCAAACTGCAAGACATCCTCGTGCCTCAGAGCTATCCCCAGGGACTGGAGACGCCTGAGCATGGCATCGACACGGGAAACACGTTCCTTACGCAACGTAGCGAGTTTGCTCTGTAGAGGAGCGTAATGTGGATCGATCCAGAGGCCCACAATATGAACTTCGTCTCCTGCATCCGTTGATGTACTCAGTTCAATCCCTGGGATGACCTGAAGACCGGGGGGCGCCGCGCTTTGTGCTTCTTCAATACCACCTGTTGTATCATGGTCGGTGATGGCTATGGCGGAGAGGCCAATTCTCTGTGCCGCCTGTACCAATTGCGTAGGCGTTAAGGTGCCATCGGACTCCGTTGTGTGTAAATGTAGATCTGCTAACAAAACAACGATACCTCTTTTCTAGATCTCATGCCGTAATTGTCGCATAATTTGTGCTTCTTTGCGGGAAATCTGGGCCTGCGAAATGCCCAAATCCTTCGCAACTTCACTTTGGCTTTTCTCCGCGAAAAAACGAAGGAAGACGATGGTCCTCTCTTCTGGCGAGAGCTTTTCTAGAGCTTGCTTCAGCATGAAGCTCTCATGGCCCCCACTCGATGCCACCAGCTCCTGAAACTCAGGAGCCTCATCATCACTCCCGGAGATACGAGCTTGCAGGGAGTAGACGGGAGAAACGGCATCGAAGGCATAAACAACATCTTCAGGAGCCACTTCCAGCTCTGCGGCGATCTCCGAGATGGTGGGGCTTCGTCCCAGGACTTGGCCGAGTTTATCTTTAACTTGGAGTGCATCGGAGGCCAGTTTTTTCGTGGAACGTGCAACCTGCAAAGTAGACGTTCGCCTCAGATGCTGTTTGATCTCTCCCATGATCTTGGGGACTGCATAGGTCGAGAACTTCACGTCGTACGTTAGATCAAAATCTCGAATCGCCTTAAGGAGGCCTAAAGCTCCAATTTGCACAAGATCTTCATACTCTAAACCCCGGTCCAGAAAACGTCGTGCAATACTATACACTAAAGGAAGGTTCGCCTCAACTAACGCATTTTGGGCCTGGGAATTACCGGCTTGGGCTTGGGAGATTAGGTGCCGAATCCGCTCCATTTCCATGACGGTCCCTAGCTTTCTTGTTGTCCAACCCGTTTGATCATGGTAACTGTTGTCCCCATCCCAAGCTCCGAGGTGACTAGGACTTCATCCATGTATTCATGCATAAAGGTAAACCCCAAACCCATTCGTTCTTCAGGAATGCTTGTATATCCTACCTCTTGGGCCGCTTCGAGATCCTCAATACCTTTGCCAAAATCCTCGATCCGAATGCGCAGTTCCGATCCTTGATAGGAGACGTCCATGTGAATGATTCCATCCTGCAAACCATAGCCATGAATCACCGAGTTAGACACTGCTTCTGAGACGGCTACTTTAATGTCCTCTAACTCATCCAATGTCCAATCTAACTGACTGGCAAAGAGAGCCACAGCCGTGCGGGCAAAGGCTACATTCCGGGTATCACTGGGAATCTCTAATTTGATCCAGTTTGTCGTTGTCATTAAAGTCGCCTCCTTAAATCCGATCGAAAACATCTGAAGTGGAATCGGCAAATTCGGATATTTTCTGAAAACCTGACATTTGGAGAATTCGCTTAATTTGAGGATTCGCTTGGACAAAAAAAAGTCGACCCCCACGTTCTTGCAATTCTCGGTACCTACCAAGAATCACGCCCAGACCTGAACTGTCAATAAAGGAAAGGCCTTTGACATTCATGATCAAGCTTGTGATGCTCGAGTGGGTTTGGAAAAGAGCGGTCAGTTTGTCCTTAAACTCCGGAGATGTATGTAAGTCGAGCTCACCTTGTAAAGTAACGATGAGTGCTTGTCCCTCTAGCTCAAACGTGTACTGCACAGGCTTCCCTCCTTTTTTTGGTATATTTAGGTTTTCGAGGGAAATCACCAGAAACCTGCAAATAAAAGGAAAATTAAAACACAGCCTGGGCCAGCGCGACTGCAAGGCGCCAAATCAAAGCAGGAAAACTGAGCTTACTCACGCTTTGACTGACCGTTAGGGGACTTGTGCCCACGATATCATCGCCAAAATAAGCCGTAATGGCCCCAACAATTTGTCCTGTCTCGATGGGGAGCTTCTCCTTTGCTTCCAGGGCAATCACGATGTTTAGGTCCAGTTCTTTTCCCCTCTCCACCGTGACGTAGAAGCTTGTTGGCAAGACTACGTCCACCCAGCGGGGCGAGCCTGTGGGGCTCTCTAGTTGGGCAACAACGTCATTCTGGCCATAGAGCTCCAGACTCTGGTACTTACGAAAACCATAGTCCAGTAGGCTTCTGGCAGCACTTTCTCTCTCTTCTTCACTCTTGTGTCCAAGGGTGATGGCAATCAAGCGAAGATTATCCCTTTCCGCGGTCGCTGCTAGACAGTAACCGGCTTCCGTCGTAAACCCTGTTTTCATACCATCTACGCCGTAGTATCGTCTGAGAAGCTTGTTTCCGTTCCAAAGCACAGGAATTTTCGTTGTATCCGCGCGCATGGTGTGTTCATAGGTGGAGACATAATCCATAAGACGTGGAACGCCCAAGGCATGTTGCACAAGCGTAGCAACATCTCGGGCGCTCATCAGATTCGAACCGCTGTCCTCGGGAAGTCCGGTGCAGTTTTTAAAGGATGCGGTTTGGAGGCCAAGTTCTCTTCCCCGAGATTCCATCAATTCGACGAAGCTTGCCTCCGTTCCAGCCATGAACTCAGCAACGGCCACAGCTGCGTCATTGGCTGAACCTACAGCAATCGCGTAAATTAACTCCTCTAAGGTGAGCTGTTCACCAGCCTCGAGCCAGATCCTGGACCCGCGCTTACTGGCGGCAAAAGGACTAGCTGTGACAACGTCAGCGAGACTGATCTCCCCACGATCCACCGCTTCCAAGACCAAAACTAGAGTCATCAGCTTGGAGATGCTGGCGATGGGGAGGGCCGCTTCACTATTCTCGGCTAAGAACACCCGGCCACTATACGGATCCATAAGACAATAGGCCTTACCACCAAGCTCCAGAGCGAAGCTATCTCCGCCCAAGAGGAAAAGGCTCAAAAGAAGCACAATTACCCAGCGAAATGCTTTTCCATTCACCGTCTTCCACCCCCACTACCATAAATATGGCTGCGGGTGGTCCTTTATAACTCCTGTGCGGTGATTTTGCGATAAATCGTGGGCTGAACGGTGGGCTTGGCAGAACTGAAGGTAAAGGCCCTGAGCGTCTGTTCGGCAGCCTGCTCTAGCTTGTGCTCATCATTGGCATAAAGTTTGGCTAAGACTTGTTTCTCCATCACCTGTTCCCCGATTTCCGTCTGCAGTTCGATACCCACCGCAAGATCGATGATGGTGTCCTTAGACTCGCGGCCAGCACCTAGGTTCATGGCTGCCATACCGATTTCCATGGGGTCAAGGGTCTCAACATAGCCACTTTGGGGCGCCAGGATCTCCTTGGTAAACTTGGCCTGAGGGAGTAGATGAGGACTGTCCACAACTCGCCCCTCCCCCCCTTGGGCTTCAATCAGTTCTCGTAGTTTCTGGAGAGCAGCTCCACTTTGGAGGTTTGCTTCAACGGATCGTCTCGCCTCGCTCTGTGACGAAGAACCGCCAGCCATGAGGAGCATCTCCACAGCAAGTTCCAGACAGAGCTCAGTCAAGCGCTCAGGTCCTCGGCCCTGTAGCGTCAGGATGGCCTCCTTCACCTCGAGGGCGTTACCAACGGCTCGGCCCAAGGGTTGGTTCATATCGGTCACCAAGGCCACGGTCGTGCGCCCAGCTAGTTGCCCGATTTTCACCATGGTTTTGGCCAATTCTAATGCATCTTCTTCGGTTTTCATAAAGGCTCCGGTTCCAACCTTGACATCCAGGACGAAACCATCGGCTCCCGCGGCAATTTTCTTGCTCATAATCGATGAGGCAATGAGGGGAATTGACTCCACCGTCCCTGTTACATCACGCAAGGCGTAAAGAAGCTTATCCGCTGGTGCCAGCTGCCCTGTCTGACCCACCAAACAAAGTCCGATGGCATTGACTTGAGCGATGAACTCCTCCGGTTCTAGACTGACCTGAAAGCCAGGAATACTCTCCAATTTGTCGATGGTACCCCCTGTATGCCCCAGCCCTCTGCCGGACATTTTTGCCACAGGAATACCACAACTGGCAACCAGGGGAGCCACAACTAATGTGGTGGTATCACCCACTCCACCAGTGGAATGCTTGTCAATTTTGACGCCATGAACGCCGCTCAGATCAAGTGTGTCGCCAGATTGGGCCATAATCAAGGTCAAATCTGTGATCTCTTCCGGTTCCATCCCTTGGAAATAAACAGCCATACTCCAAGCAGCCATCTGATAATCAGGAATATCTCCTTGTACATAACCTGTAATCAAGAACTCGAGCTCTTGGCGGGATAGCCTTTTTCCATCACGTTTCTTTCGAATTAGGTCAACAGCGTGCATCCGTCTACCTCCTCACCTACTTCTTTACATCGGGCAAGAAACTGACCTTGAAACTGACTCCAATTGTGTCATACTCGACGGCAAAAAAGTCTGCAACCGTTTTGGCTACATCAGCAAAACTGTGGCGAACCCCAAGGTTAACACCTTGTACTTTAGGACCAGCGACTAAAAGTGGTACATATTCACGGGTATGATCTGTGCCGGGAAAAGTTGGATCGCAGCCGTGATCGGCCACAATGATCAAAAGATCCTCTGGCTCTAGACCAGCCAGGAGCTCTGGGAGACGTTGATCGAACTCTTCCAGGCCTCTACCATAACCCTCAACATCATTACGATGGCCCCAGAGCATGTCAAAATCGACCAAGTTGGCAAAAATCAGGCAGTTTTCCTGTTTGATCTTGAGGAGCTCGACCACCTTGTCGAGTCCGGCTTGATTGCTTTTCGTGGGGTAGGATTCCCTCAGCCCGCGGCCGGAAAAGATATCGAAAATCTTGCCAACACCATAAACAGGGACATTACTTGCTTGGAGAGCTTCCAAAACGGTAGGCTGGAAGGGCGCTAGACTATAGTCTTTGCGATTCGCCGTTCGTTTGAAGTTCCCCACCTCACCTAGGAAAGGTCTGGCAATCACGCGGCCTACCGCATGTTCGCCCTGAAGGAGTTCTCTGGCCATCTCACACCACAGATACAGTGTATCTAAGGGTACGATCTCTTCATGGGCTGCGATTTGAAAAACGCTATCCGCCGAAGTATATACGATGGGAAATCCCGTTTTCACATGTTCCTCACCAAGCTCTTCAATGATGGCGGTACCTGAGGCGGGGTAGTTGCCCAGGGTCTTGCGACCGATTTTGCTTTCATAGACTTCCATAATCTCCGGCGGAAACCCATGGGGGTAGGTGGGAAAGGGCGCCTCAAGGGTCAGACCTGCTAATTCCCAGTGGCCTGTTGTCGTATCCTTACCTTTGGATACTTCAGCCATTTTCCCCCAGGCACCACCTGGTACTTCTACAGGCGGCACTCCCTCAATGGGAATGATGTTACCGAGACCAAGCTCGCCAGAATTGGGCATTCTAAGTCCGCCCAGGGCCTTTGCCACATGCCCTAAGGTGTTACTTCCTTCATCGCCATAGAGATGGGCGTCGGGCAGAGCGCCAACACCCACACTATCTAGAACAACGATGGCAATTCGTTTCATATTTCGTCCTCCTTTGGCTTAACAGCTCTGGGATGTGTCTTCCCGTAGACATCTCGCAAGTGACTCTTGTCCAGATGGGTATAAATCTGGGTTGTAGTTAGATCGGCATGGCCTAACATTTCTTGCACTGAGCGTAAGTCGGCACCGTGCCGCAAGAGATGTGTGGCAAACGAATGGCGTAGCATATGGGGGGAGATCTCCTTTTTGATTCCGGCAGCGCCGGCCCACCCCTTGAGGATCTTCCAGAAGCCCTGTCTCGTGAGGCGATTACCGCGAGTATTGACAAAAAGAGCGAGTTCTCTATGATTTGTCACCAGGCGTCCTCTGGCATAACGTAGATAATCCGATGTGGCTTGGAGAGCATGACTCCCTAAAGGAATGATACGCTCCTTATTACCCTTTCCCACAC
>JAAYOK010000111.1 GCA_012520355.1 Bacillota bacterium
ACCCGCTTCAGCAAACGATTCGCAACCCGAGGTGTTCCCCTTGATCGCTTAGCGATTTCCAAGGCACCACCTGCGTCGATGGCTACACCAAGAATGCGGGCTGCCCTGGTTACAATCGCCTGCAAGTCTTTCTCCTCATAGAGTTCTAAGCGACTAATCACACCAAAGCGATCCCGCAAGGGCGATGTCAGCATACCAGCCCTTGTTGTTGCACCGATTAACGTAAATGGGGGTAAGTCGATGCGAACCGATCTTGCACCGGGTCCTTTCCCAATCACAATATCCACAGCCGCATCCTCCATGGCCGGATACAAGACTTCTTCTACCGAGCGGCTCAGGCGATGGATCTCATCGATAAAGAGTACATCACTTTCCTGCATGCTGGTTAGAATAGCGACCAAATCTCCCTGCCGTTCAATGGCTGGCCCTGATGTAGTGTGAATCCCAACGCCCATCTCGGTTGCAATAATGTGGGCCAGACTCGTCTTACCCAGACCAGGCGGACCATAGAATAACACATGATCCAGGGCCTCTCCCCGCTGTTTCGCTGCAGTCACAAAGAGCCGCATGTGTTCTTTGACTTTATCTTGCCCAATATACTCCTCTAGAGTGCGGGGCCTCAGGGAGCTTTCTGCATCCCAATCATCCGGTCGCTTCCAGGCACTGACTATCCGTTCCGTCTCCAAGTACGCTCACCCCTTTGCTGGCTATTCTGTGCCAGCGCTACCTTGAGTAACTCCTGCAAATTATAGTTGTCTTTCAGATGTGGCTTGGCCAGGTTCACCATCCGTTCCGCTTCACCAGCCTGGTATCCCAAAGCCTGTAAGGCTTCTAAAGCATCTTCAAAAACGCTACCGGAGACAATGGGCAAGTCTTCATCTTGACCATCTGACTCCCAGGGAAGATCCTTAAACTTATCCTTCAGCTCCAGCAAAATCCGCTCCCCCGTCTTTTTGCCAATGCCCGGCAGAGTCATTAGGGTAGCTAAGTCCCGGCGCTGAACTGCTTGGATAAACTCCCGAGCCGCAATATTGGATAGGATTCCCATGCCAAGTTTCGGCCCGATTCCATTCACTCCAATGATCGTTTGGAAGAGTCCTCTTTCTTCCGTTGAGGAAAAACCATATAAGACGAAGGCATCGTCTCTTACCTGTAAGTACGTCTGCACATAAAGTTCTTGGCCAACAGATGGAAGCTGCTGTAAGACGGAGCTGGTCACGAAGACTTCATAACCGATCCCCTGGACATCCAACACGACAGAGTCTTCCCTGGCATCCACTAGACGCCCCTTCAATGAGACAATCACCTTGATCTCCCCCAGTTATTAGCATTATGTCCATGGCATACACAAATAGCTAGAGCATCCGTCACATCATCGGGCTTGGGCATATCATTGAGCCCTAGGAGCATTTTCACCATATAAGCTACTTGCTCTTTGCTGGCCCTGCCATAGCCCGTCACGGCCATTTTTACTTGCAGAGGCGTATACTCAGCTACAGGCAAGCCTGCGTGTGCTCCTGCCAAAAGAGCTACTCCCCGAGCTTGTCCCACTGCCAACGCTGTGCTCACATTTTTATTGAAGAACAGCTCCTCCACTGCCAGGCAATCGGGCTGAAACTCGACGATCCGTGCCCTTACGTCCGAATAAATGGTCTCTAAGCGTGTAGCAGTGCTTTGTTTCGCAGTTGTCCGAATAGCCCCGTACCCTAAGGCAATATGTCTGTTGTTCTCCACCTTAACAACCCCATAGCCCGTAATGGCCGTACCGGGGTCAATGCCCATGACAATCATCTTTGCGCCCACCTCATCTCTCTATTCGACATGGTCCAAAGCAAGTCCTTGCCCAAGGTTTACGCAAAGAAAAAGCCTCAATCTTGAAACTTCGACTGAGGCAGGCTACTCCTTAGACCAGCATGGTAAAGACTTGTTGACTAACGATGAAAGCTAACAGAAAAAATACCAAACCCACGAAAAGAAGCAGGAAAAATCGCCGCATACTCTCCCCCTAAGGGAGAGTATGCCCGTGACCGAGCGCTATATTCCTATCCCTCTACCTCATAGTTGGAATAGACTTCTTGCACTTCATCCAGCTCTTCCAGGAGTTCAATCAGTCTTTCCACCGATTCAACTTTATCTTCTTCAATCTTTACCGTGTTTTGAGGTATAAAACTGATCTCAGCACCTAGAAACGCGAGACCTTGTCCCTCCAGTTCTTCCTTCACCGTCATAAAATCACTTGGATCGGTGTGAACTTCAATCACATCGCCGTCCACAACCACATCCACAGCCCCAGCTTCGAGGGCCTGAAGCATCACTTCGTCTTCGTCGACAGAGCCCCGTTCTACAACCAAGAGGCCACGGCGTTCAAACATCCAGGCTACACAGCCACTTTCGCCGAGATTGCCCCCATACTTAGAAAAGCGGTGGCGAACCTCGCCAGCCGTACGATTACGATTATCGGTCAATGTATCGAGCATAATGGCTACTCCACCTGGCCCATAGCCTTCATAGAACACTTCTGAATAGGTTGCCCCTTCCAGACCGCCCACGGCACGAGCAATAGCCCGCTCGATATTATCATTAGGCATGTTGACTGCCCGGGCTTCATCGATGGCTAAGCGTAGCTTCACGTTGGCTTCTGGGTCAGAGCCACCTTCCTTCGCCGCAACTGTGATTTTGCGTCCGATCTTGGTAAACACTTGCCCCCGCTTGGCATCTTCTTTCGCCTTTTTATGTTTAATATTAGCCCATTTAGAATGTCCGGCCATAGTGTCACGCCCTTTCCGTTCTCATTTTAGCATAGGAAGAGCCAAAAAGACAAGGATTACCTATTTTGGGGGCGCCTAACAGCCTTGTCAATAGCCCAAAGGAGACTTAGGTGTAAAGCCAAAATCAAGAGCGCTAGAACCAAGGGCGAAACCAGGCGCCGAATCAGCAGGAAATCATAGAAACCGTGGGCGAAGGTAGCTACGGATAAACCCATAAGTACCAGGGGAATGGGTTGGGAGGAGAACTTTGCCTGTCCCAAGAAGTATCCAGCCAGACCCGAAAAGGCAATATGGGCCAAAGTAGCAATCGTACCCCGCAAAGGGGCCACTTGGAGGCCAAAGGCAGAGATATATAAAATATTCTCCACCACAGAAAACCCAATGCTCGTTGCAATCGCGTAAATGATGCCATCCATGGGTTCGTTAAAGTGTTTCGATTTAAATACAGCCAGATAGACCGCGGCTAATTTGAAGCCTTCTTCACCCAAACCTACAACGAGAAAAGAGAGGCCTAGGGAAACATAGACTGGACCAGTGGTCTGCAACAGATCGCGGAATGGAGCCTCCCATACCAACGCCGGAATTACGGCCAGAGCACCAAAGAATAGGCAGCGCACCAGCTCTCCCAAGGGCTCCTTATCATGGATATCGTAGCGATTAAAGTACCATAACCAAAACAGGCCAGGTACAAGTGAAGCTAGTAACACTGTGAGCACCGCATCACCTCGTCTTACTAGCCTGCTCTGTTCCTGCATGATTATGAGTAGGAAGACATGGCAGGATAAATGCACCAGATCTAGAAACACTCCCATACATGAAAATGTTAGAGGAGGTTTTTTTATGAAACTAGGCGAAGTCTTGCGAAGCGGTGACTGGAAAAGCGAAAAACACGTCCCAGTGATTGAAGCTCCCGAACAGGTACAGGCTGACCAACCTGTGCAAATCCGGGTCAGCATCGGCGAAGACAACCCCCACCCCAATACCGCCGAACACCATATTCGTTGGATCAAACTTCTTTTCCAACCCACAGAAGGATTCACCTTTGAACTTGCTGATGTTCAGTTCACAGGTCATGGTGAAGGTCTCAAGGGCGGTCACGAAGGTCCCGTCTATACGGACCCCTTTGCCACTGTGACAGTTCGACTCAAAGAAAGTGGTACTCTGCTAGCCCTCAGTTACTGCAACATCCACGGACTGTGGGAAAATAGTAAAGAAATTACTGTCAAGTAGTCTGATACTCCAAAAGGCTAAGGTTGGGGAAACATACCCTGACCTTAGCCTTTTTCCTACTTGACAACTATTTTCTCCGAGCATGTTGCTCAATGACTCTTAAGACATTTTCTGTTCCGTCTTTAACCTTGGAGGATCCCATGGTTTCGCTAAACTCCTCCCGCCGTGCGTACAGTTCTCGTAGGCTTCTTTGCAGCGACTCTAGGGTAAACCCCTCCTCTTCGATCACTAAGCTAAACCCTTGTCTCGCAAACGATTCCGCGTTGTGAATTTGATCGCCACGACTCGCCTGCTTGGAAAGGGGAACCAAAATATGCGGTTTAGCCAAGGCCAAGAGCTCGAAGATAGAGTTAGCACCTGCCCTGGAGAGGGCGAGATCAGCTGCAGCCAAGAGATGAGGTAAGTCCTCTTTGGCATACTCAATTTGATAGTACCTGGGATTTATGCTCTTTGGATCAAGATTTCCCTGCCCACAAAGGTGAATGATCTGATAGTCCTTGGTCAAGATATCCAGATTGTCCCGAATGGTCTGGTTTAGAATTCTAGCCCCCAGACTCCCGCCCATCACCAGCAAAGTTGGGGTTCCTTCGCTAAATTTACAGAGGCGTAAGCCCTGGGACTTCGAGCCCCGGGTCAACTCAGCTCGAATGGGAGTGCCGGTGACAACCCCTCGACCCTTCAGATACCGAAGAGAATCTGGGAAGGTCAGACATAGTTCCTGGGCAAA
>JAAYOK010000112.1 GCA_012520355.1 Bacillota bacterium
ACATCCACTTGGGCGGCCAATTCCCATGCAGAAGTTTGCCGCTGTTCGGTAGCAGTACAGATGGTATCAAAAGCTTTTAGGTCCTCCACCATCCCAGCCAGTTCGTTAACACATGCTTGAAAGTTACTTACTGATTGGGTGGTTTGCGCTATAATACCGACGCGACTTGCTATCGGCAGCTTCCGGATTTCTTGAGGCGTACTCACAACATGTGCGGTCTCATCCGTATAGCCTAAAATGGCTTGTACTTCTGGATGATCCCGATCCCCAACAATAATTACTTGATACCCTTCGTCATGTAACTGTTTTGCCCAACGCATAGCCCTGTGCACGAAAGGACAAGTGGCATCAACAACATCGTAATTGAACTCTTTGAGCTCCTCCATGACCTTTGGTGCAACACCATGTGAACGAACAATGACTACTCCTGAACTCTGATCTCCAGGTTGCTCCATTACCCCAACCCCTTGCTCTTTGAGTTGAGCTACAACCTGTGGATTATGAATAAGTGGACCTAAAGTGTGTATCGGTTTGGCCGGGTCCGTTTCTTTGATCGTCTTGGTCGTCAATTCCAAAGCACGTTTGACACCAAAACAGAAGCCCGCGCCATCTGCCAATACAATTTCCACCTCCACCTTTCCTCCTCCCTTATTATACCTAGAACAGGCGGACTCTAAACAGTCCACCATGAGTGTATTTCTCTGTCTTCTTAATTATTCCTGCTTAACAACGAACGAAATTGAGCAGAAATCACTTCACTTCCCCTGGCCACATCCACTTTGTTCGCTTTCTTCGGACCACCGAGATCAATGGGGGCTCCAAAAACAACCCTAAAGGGCCTCCGTAACCCACGGCGCTCACCCTTTGATACAACTGCTGGAAGTACCGGAACACCGCTTTTCAGAGCAATTAGAGCTACGCCTCCCTGGATGGGAAGTAAATCATGTTCTGTTTTATTGCGCGTACCTTCCGGAAATATGCCTAGGAGATGTCCTTCGCTAACCCTTTCCTGACTGGTACGAATAGCTTGGCGATCCGTCTGGCCTCGTTTCACAGGAAATGCGTTTAAACTGGAAAACAACCATTTCAAGAATGGATGTTGAAACAACTCAGCCTTCCCCATAAAATGAATCGGTCTTTTGATAGCGACCGCCAGAAGAACTGGATCCAGGAATGAGGTGTGATTTCCTGCGATGATCGCCCCTGATGTTTCTGGAATGTTCTCTGCGCCTTCTACATCCAGACCCCAAATGAGTAGGACTAAGACCCTAATGATTCCCACGATACATCTGTACATCTTAGGCTTCCCCCTGAACCAGGTCTAGTACTTTTTGGACAACCTCAGCAACGTCCAAGGATGTCGTGTCGATTTCAATGGCGTCCACTGCCTTCTTCAGGGGTGAATTCTCCCGCGTAGAATCTAGATAATCCCGCTTGCGAATCTGCTCTTGCATATCCCCCATATCAACTTGAACGCCTCTCCGCTCCATCTCCCGTTGACGCCGTTTGGCCCTTTCTTCCACCGTGGCCTGCAAAAAAATCTTCCAATCTGCATCCGGCATGACGACCGTTCCAATGTCCCTTCCATCCATAACCACCGAGCCCTGCTTGCCAATCTGATCTTGCAGAGCTACAATGAAATCTCGAACTTTCTTATGGGTAGAAACAGTGGAAACATGAGCCGTAACATCGGGCTCGCGGATGAGGGCTGTTACATCTTCCCCATCTAGATAGATGACATTTCCTTTTTCACCTTGAAAGACAATATTTAAATCCATGGACGTAGCTACCCTCAAAAGGGCATCCTCGTCGGACATATCGACTCCTTGTCGCAAAGCTGCCAGGGTGACAGCTCGATACATGGCCCCAGTATCAACATAGCGGAGACCCAGGTGTCTTGCTACGAGCCGGGCGATGGTACTTTTCCCTGCCCCAGCAGGACCATCCACTGCAATCTTCATACGGTGTATACTCCTTCCATCCTACAACTCCACACTCTGGGCGGCACAGAAACCTGTGGAAAAGGCCGCCTGCAAATTGAAACCTCCCGTAACACCATGAATGTCTAGCACTTCACCGCAGAAGAAGACCCCTTTGACCTTTTTCGATTCCATGGTGCGGGGGTCTACCGCCCGAACATCAACCCCACCGGCCGTGACAATGGCGGCCGATAGTGGTAGCGTCTTGGAAATTGTTAAGGGAACACCTTTCAGGAGTTTGCGTAAAGATGTCCGTTCTTCTCTTGTGATTTGGTGACAGACTTTATCCGGGGAAATCCCTGAGAGTTCCACTACGATTGGAATTAGACTCTTGGGTAAAAGATCGTTTAGGGCATTACGAAACTGCTTGCGAGAAGAAGTTTCAAAATCTCGTAGCAGCCTTTTATCTAGTTGTTCCCCGCTCAGAGCTGGCTTAAGGTCTAAGAAGGCCCTGACCGGAGAACCGTTTCCCTCGATCCATGTTCCTATTTGCTCGCTGGCCGTGAGTATAATGGGACCAGTTAGACCAAAATGAGCAAACATTAATTCGCCAAAGTAGCTTTGTTGTCCTCCCACGGGGTCAACAATTGTCAACTCCACATTGCGCAAACTGAGGCCCGAAAGATCTTGAACCCACCTTTCCTCCACCCTAACGGGTACTAAGGCAGGACGAGGACGAACAACGGTATGACCGAGACTCTGAGCCATGGCTAGACCATCGCCTGTGGAGCCTGTACCGGGATAGCTCAAACCTCCTGTGGCCACAATCACCTGCGCTGCTTGGAAGAACACGTCTCTATTACCAACGAGAGCTTCGACGCCTTCTACACTTCCATCCTTGCTCTGCCTAATGTCCTTAGCTCTATGTCCAAAGTGGATCTTAGCACCACTTTCCACGGCAAATCGCTCTAGGGCGTTGGCTACTTCATTGGCATCGTCGGAAATGGGAAAGACCCTTTGTCCTCGTTCGACCTTCGTTTGGATTCCAAGACTCGCAAAAAAATCGAGGCAATCCACATTAGAGAAACGATGGAGGGCACCATACAAAAAGCGCCCATTGCCAGGATAATTACTAGGAAAATCCCTGATGGGCATGGCATTTGTAATGTTACAACGTCCCTTGCCAGAAATGCGGACTTTAGACGCACTGCGCTGCATCTTTTCCAAGACGTGAACGTTAGCACCCCTTTGAGCCAAGAATCCAGCGGCCACGAGTCCTGAGGCACCAGCCCCGATCACAACTACATTTTTGGTCACAGCTTCACCGCCTTCAAAAGGCTCTGGAGTTCTTTTTTGCTTAGAGGCCGAAACTGGCCGGAAGCCAACTTCCCTAGATTCACAGGTCCGATGCCCGTTCTTTGCAGACGTACGACTTCAAAGCCCACTTTAGCACACATTCTCCGTACCTGCCGATTGCGACCCTCAGTAATGGTGATGCTTAGAACTGAGTTGTCTTCAACTGGTTGTAACACCTCAACCTGCGCTGCTTGCGTTCGCCCCTCTTCCAGGATGACTCCGGTTCTTAACCGATAGACTGCATCCATGGTGATCTTACCCTTAACCTGCACAACGTAGCGTTTCGGTAACTTAAAGCTCGGGTGGGTCACTCGATAAGCAAGGTCACCATCATTGGTGAGTAACACCAAACCTTCCGAATCGTAATCTAAGCGTCCAGCAGGATAAACCCGCTCTTTCACCCCATCTAAAAGGTCGAGGACACTCTTCCGACCAAATTGATCCTTGCTTGTAGTAATATAGCCAAAGGGCTTATTCAAAATGAAGTATCGTTTCGCCTCTTCCTTTTGGATGGGCTTGCCATCAACCAAGATACGGTCTCTTGCTGGATCAACCTTTTGCCCCAAGACTGCCAACTGCCCATTGACCATGACTCGGTTTTCTTTGATCAAATCTTCAGAACCCCGGCGAGAGGCAACTCCTGCTTGGGCCATGACTTTTTGTAGTCGTTCTTCCACGAATTACGCCCCTTTCAGTCCCATGATACCCAAGTTATGGCCAAATCGCAAGATAAAAGAGAAATCCCCCCAAAGAGGTCTACACTCTCTGGAGGGATTCCTGCAGCTAATTCTTTACACCTTGTACGTTGTACGCAGTACACCATTGGTAGAACGCCCCTGAACCATGCCCTGAACTTGATCTATAAGTTGAGGAACTGCATCAATCAGACGGTCATAAATCGCACTTTGGCTTACAGGTAAAAGCCGGACGCTCTCCCGCCCTACCACCAAGAAAGCTACCGGGTTTAGCGCTATGCCAGCCCCGCTACCACCACCAAAGGGATGGTCTTTCTCTCCGCTCTTGGCGTTAGCTCCAGTAAATTCACTTCCTCCCGCTGCAAAGCCCACACTCACCCGACTCACGGGGAGAATAATTGCTCCATCTGGTGTTTCCACAGGATCACCGAGGATGGTATTTACGTCTACCATGGTCTTGAGGCTCTCCATCGCAGTCTGCATAAGTCCTTCTATGGGATGTCTATCGTTCAAACCATCACCCTCTTTAGTTCGTTGATTATAATTTGACCAACTCTGAACTGGAATATGCAGTGCAGATAGACCTGGATATGAGCCTGGGAGTAGTCTGGTTGAATGCGTATTTCTGGTTCACTCTGGAGTCGATGACTGGAGCTGAACGTGGCTAAGACTGATCCAATAATGGCCCATAAGCCACCTACGCCTAAGGATGTGGAAAAGGGATCTCCGGTGCCAATTTGCACCTCTAGATGCAAAAGTTCGATCCTTTGGAAGAGACTGTCCATGGAGCGCAGCGTCAGCTTGAGCGCTCTTAAGCACCCCTCAATCGTGGTGAAATTACGCTCCCTAATCCTTTGGCCGGTCTTGGTCAAGAGTCCTGGGGGAATAGGGAGAAGCAAACGGCCGAAACCAACGCGGATTCCCGAATTCAGCTTGGATCCTTCCGTCACCAACTCAACTTCCACAGAGAATCTGACCCAGAGCAAAAGAAGGAGAAAGAGAAAAAGACCAAGCAGGAACATGCTACCACCTCAACTTGGTCTTAATTTGCCATTACTTCCATTCACTTATGCCCTTCAGGGGAAGTTCCTCGAGACTGGTTAAGCCAAAGTGCGTAAAAAACTTTTCCGCGACCCCATACAAGATGGGACGCCCTGGCCCTTCTTTCCGTCCAAGCTCGTGAATGAGTTCCCGGTCTAGGAGACTGTTGATGGCGCTATCGGAGCGAACACCTCGGATTTGCTCGATCTCTGCTTTTGTCACGGGCTGTTGATAAGCAATAATGGCTAGGGTTTCAGTACTGGCCGCGCTCAAGGGAGCGTTAATGATGGGCCGACCTAATTTTTCCATCCACGGAGCAAGTTCCGCTTTCGTGACCATCTGGTAGCCGCCTCCGACCTTGCGAATGGTCAAAGCTCCTTCTGCGTACGAGCTACGAATCTCCTCGATCAAGGACTCCACAACGGAGACATCGAGTTCCACAATGGCAGCAATGTCCGATGCATTTAGGGGGCTCTCACTGGCAAAAATCAAACCCTCCACCACAACTTTAGCCTCTGCTAGTGTCATTGCCGCACCTCCACTTCAAGTTCTAAAGGTTTAATATCAATTTCGCCAAAGGACTGGGTTTGAACCAAGA
This sequence comes from Bacillota bacterium, assembly GCA_012520355.1. GTDB lineage: Bacteria > Bacillota > Limnochordia > Darwinibacteriales > Darwinibacteriaceae > UBA5420. Next base: position 5,610 of record JAAYOK010000112.1, read on the forward strand.
CAATTTCGCCTAAACGGACAAGCTCTAAGATGGCCAAAAACGTTACCACAATCTCTCCGGGAGAGCGATCCCGCAGAAGTTCAGAAAACGTAGCACGAGGTTGGCCCACAAGTTGCAGCCGAACCAGGGCTAACCGCTCAGGCAAGGAGATCTTCCCGGTTATCCGA
>JAAYOK010000113.1 GCA_012520355.1 Bacillota bacterium
AGAGGCGTAAGCCCTGGGACTTCGAGCCCCGGGTCAACTCAGCTCGAATGGGAGTGCCGGTGACAACCCCTCGACCCTTCAGATACCGAAGAGAATCTGGGAAGGTCAGACATAGTTCCTGGGCAAATGGCAGACTAATCTTATTCGCTAGCCCAGGGGTCAAATCTGACTCATGTAAGACAACTGGGATTCTTAAGAGCCATGCTGCCATCGTAACTGGAACTGACACAAAGCCCCCTTTGCTGAAGACAACCCTAGGCCTGAGCTTCCTCAAAATCTGGTGGGCTTGGAATACTCCCTGCAGAACCCGAAAGGGATCGCTTAGGTTCTTGAGATCGAAATATCTCCTTAATTTTCCAGCACTGATGGAATAATAGGGCAACTGCTCCGCCATGAGCTCCCTTTCGATCCCATCTGCCGTTCCGATATAGTGAATGTCCCATCCATTCTCCTTCAGCCGGGGTATTAGTGCAAAATGGGGGGTGACGTGTCCGGCTGTTCCTCCACCTGTGAGAACGATTTTCTTCATCAAAAGCCTCCTTATCTGGGCAGGTATTTCATAAAATAGGTGGAATTAGCTTCTAGTGATAGTAAATGAGGTGGTTTCATGTATCCAATCGCTTTCAGCATTGGTTCCGTAGACATCTATTGGTATGGAATTCTAATGGCCTCAACCTTCGTGGCCGCCTATTTTATTGCTCGGTATTTTGCCCGCCTACATGGGGTCAAAGTAGAACTAATTGAGAATCTCTTTTTCCTTTCCGCCCTAGTCGGATTAGTTGGTAGCCGACTGGGGGCAGTTCTTCCCTACTGGCGATATTACCTCGAGAATCCGGTGGAGATCTTCGCCCGTGCTGGGATGGCATCACACGGGGCCATCATCGCCATCATGGTCTTTGGTTACTTTTACGTGCGGAAACACAAGTTGAACTACTGGCAGATTGCAGACTTTGCCGCACCGATTTTACCCGTGGGCCATGTGTTCATTCGCCTCGGTAACTTTATGAGCGGCGAGCTCTATGGACCCCCCACCGATTTACCCTGGGCCATACAGTTCCCCGACAGCTTTGTGCCGGTTCATCCTTCCCAACTCTACGAGGTGTTGGCATCACTGATCATTCTACCCCTCGCTTGGAAATGGGCCAAGAACCCACGTTATCCAGGATATGCCTTTTTGCGTACCTTTTTTCTTCACTCTGTAGTACGGTTCTTTCTTGATTTCATTCGACAACATAGCGAGCTTTATGGCCCCTTCGTTTTGAGTCAAATCATTGCCCTAGGCATCTGCCTTGTGACTCTGCCAGCGATTTTAATCTTAGACCGTCGCCACAAGGTGTAAAAGTTCAGCACTGAGAAACGGAGTGAAGGGCTTATGTAATTCAGCTAGAACCCTTACTTCGTTTCTGGTGAGCGTAGAGTGTGCGTTTAAATACCCCATGATGGCAGCTAGTGCCGTGTGGGGTTTTCTTTTTCTAAGGCGCGCCTCTACGGTCTTTTGTAGCTCAAGAAGCTGCTCTGGTAATGGCATGGGATGATCAGCCTCTTCCAACCCTGTCTGGGCAAGCTGCCAAAATCGGCTGAGAAAGCGATGCGCGCCTGCTAGTCCATGCCAATTAAATCGATAATCACGTTCAAAGGGCCCCAGAGCAAAGAAGTAGACACGAAAAGCATCCACCCCAAAATCTGGGAGCAGATCATGCAGATACATGCCTTGAGTACCCATAAGCCGACCACAGAGGTACGATTGAGACGCTTCTTTATCCCGGGTTCTCTTTTCCACATAATCCCGGGGAAGAACTTCCACAACGCCTTCAGTGTCCGCTTCAGTCCCGAACTGCAAGCCAAGACATCTGGCTTCCTCGAGCCACACTTCTGAAGCTCCTACGACGGAGAGGCAAGGTTCTTTCCCTGCTACGACCATAGCCAAAAAATGAGACAACAAAAGGAGTCTGGCATTCTCTAGATCCAGCTTTGCTTCTTTCTTAGGAATGAGTCTAACCTGAACTTTAACTCCCTGGCCACTAGGCTCTTGCTCCCATTGATTCAGCCATTTGGCCTCGATGATTCCATGATTATATCGCACTTGTTCATTCACTCACTTCAAGGGAAATTCTAGGCGGCCATC
>JAAYOK010000114.1 GCA_012520355.1 Bacillota bacterium
TCTTTTGAGACCTGGAGTGAGCTATAGCGATGAAAAGGTACCGGCTGGTGGCGATCATTGCCATTTTACTTGTTGTATTCGCTTTGCCGCGGGTTTTCTTCGTTCCTTATGTAACCAATCAATTGGAACAGGAAATCGCAAGGAATCTGCAGGCCCGAGAGGTCAAAGTCCAGCTTGAGACAACATGGGGCTGGGACCTTCTCTTTGGTCGCTTGCCCAAGCTCCAGTTCATCGCCTCCGGGGCCGTCATTGACGGTCTTCAGATTGCTAGAGTAGAACTTGAGGGCCGAGAAATCCGGTTTGACCCCCGCTTGCTACTACAAGAGCAAGAACTGGTCTATACAGCACCCTTCCCTGTCCAGGGAGAGATCGTTGTCACAGAAAACTCTCTCAACGAACTACTCTGGGAAAGCGTGGACCCCGATAGACTCTTACGCTTCAGCGTTGTGCCTGAGGGACTTGACTTAGGGGGAACGATTCAGTTCTGGAACCTCCAATGGACAGTTACATTGCGAGGCGATCTTGAGGTTCAACATGGTACAGCCTTGCGCTATGTCTTTAAGGATTTGGCACTGAGCGATACCAAGCTCCCTCCAATCCTCCTCGATGTTTTGAGCGAGAACTATGAGTTGGTCCTTGATTTTGGAGCCTTTCCGTATCCTGTCGAGCTCGAGGATGTCTTTCTGACGGAGCAGGAGATTCTGATTACATTTGGAGGGCAGATATGAAACGAGTGCTCGGTGTCCTAATCTTAATAGCTAGCATCATTTCCTTAGGTATTTTTATCCAGCGCTGGACTCTGGAAGTGGAGAACAAGACGGTAGAGATTGTCTATGATCTGCCTGGTCTTCTTGAGCTCGGCGAGGAGCAGGGGATGGAGTTAAACGAACTCTTGGCCGACTTAAAGCAAGCGGGCGTAGGCACTATCGCCATTCAGCCCCTCAGTGTCGGGGAGATGTTACTTGCAGGTAGAGCATTGCCAGAAGAAGTCCAGCAGTATCTTTGGGACCATCTCCTAGATTTGAGCAGATATGTGAACCTGCCAGCTCAGTTTGATACCGACCACTTACAGCGGGTCTCCCAGGCCGGCTTAAAGGTGGCGCCTAAGCTTAACACGGCCCCTTGGGATCTAGAGCCCGTCTGGCTAGCTTATGATCCAGAACTCCTCATCGTAAGTGGTCAAGGGGTCATGGAGGTGGAGGAGTTTGCTGGAAGTGGTGCAACCTTGGCGCTCGTCGAGTTTGCCACACCCCAAATCCACCCAGCAGACCCAAGTACCATGGTCAGGCTCCATGGGATCAGTGCTCGGGAAATGGAAGTCTTGTCCGAGGAACGCATTTTGAATCGATATCTGCGGGCAGTTAAGGAACGGAACATGCGCGTGCTTTATGTTCGGCCCTTTATGGCTGAAGAAGGTGGCTGGGAGCGTTCCCTTGACCTTTTAGCTGCCCTACAAGTTCGCCTCCAAGGGGCGGGATATTCCCTAGGAGGAGCGCAGCCTTTTCCTCTTTGGCAGACCTCTCTCCTTTGGGTAGCCCTCGTTGCTGTGGGCATTTGGTCTGCTTCTCTCTGGTACGCCTTGGAGCTTTTCCCGCGCTGGAAGCGCTTACTTCTTTGTTTGGGATTGGTGGGTCTTCTGGGCAGCCTAGTCCTCCTGGTCCTAAGACCGAACTTAGCTCGACAGGGATTAGCGCTCCTAGCCGCCATCGTTTTTCCTGCCTTAGCCATCCAGCTTGAGTGGGGCCAAAGACCCCTCA
>JAAYOK010000115.1 GCA_012520355.1 Bacillota bacterium
CAGCATCCAACCCTCGGAGCTCGCTAAAATTGCCCTGGTTGTAGTTCTTGCCAGGTACTTCGAGAAGGAAGAGAACGCCCTCAATCTGCAGGGAGTGGCCAAAGCCTTTGTATTAGTCTTGATCCCCATGGGACTGATCTTACTGCAACCAGACTTGGGAACAGCAGCCATCTTTATCGGTCTCTTCTTTACCATGTGGTATGTGGGAAACGGCCAAACGAAACATATAATGATTGCAGGACTGATATTGATTGTAGGATCTGTTGTCATGATCTTTGTATCATTGCAGGGTTGGATTAGTATCATTAAACCATATCAGCTCACACGAATCCTAGTCTTTCTCGATCCCTACTCCGATCCAGGCGGAGCGGGTTGGAACATTATTCAATCGATTATTGCAGTTGGTTCTGGAGGGTTTTTCGGTAAGGGAGTTCTCAACGGAACCCAAAGCTCACTTCATTTCTTGCCCGCCAACCACACTGACTTTGTTTTTTCGGTCGTAGCGGAAGAATTCGGCTTTCTTGGTTCCGTCCTTGTCTTGGCAATCTACGTCTTTATGCTTTGGCGGGGGCTCAGAATTGCATCCTTAGCTAAAGACACCTTTGGGGCATTATTGGCAACGGGAGCGACAGGCATCTTCTTTTTCCACCTGATCATCAATGTAGGAATGACCCTAGGGTTCATGCCCATTACCGGTTTGCCCTTGCCCTTCATCACGGCCGGTGGTAGCATCATGCTCACCAGCCTAATGGCTGTGGCCGTCATCCTCAATGTAGGACTGAGACGAAGTAAGATCATGTTCTAGTTTCAGCTCCAAGGCCAGAAGTAGCAGTGTTGACGAGGCAAAATTGAGACAAGTCGCGGCTGCCACCACCCCAGAATCGTTGAAAAGGAAGGCTGCAGTCGAAGCGATCACTACGCCCACGATACCTTTAGCCAACAAGGGATGATTTGTCTTCAGCCAAGCAATATATTTGGAGGGCCAGATAAAGGAGGCCCCCATTCCCACCAAGGCTACAATCAGGGCATTACTCCACATGCTGTAGCGGAGTAATCTCAGGTTCATGGCGAGCTTACGCGTAATAATCAGGGCGATAGCACTGAGCCCGTCCCGGCGAATCAGCTCTACGGTCTGGCCAATGTGGGATTGTTCACCTCCCCCGTTGGCACCATCAAGGAGCATTAGGCCAGCTAAGACCAAAAAGGTGATGAAACCAAAGACCACCACAGTGCGGAATTTGAGCCTTCTTTCAGCAAATGCGAACCAAGTGGAACCAAAGCCAAAAACCGAGCTGATGGCGCCCCCCACATTAGTACCTAAAGAAGGTGCTCCCACAAGATACGTCAAACCTGCAAAAATGAAACCACCCAGAACATTCCTAATTTTAAGCGACATGTTCCATCGCTCTACTATGACGGCCCAAGCCATGATGGCCGCTCCGAGCAAAACCCCCATATACTCATTGCCTAGTCCGTAAAAGCGGGCCCCACCCACCGGATCATAACCGAGAAACGAATAACGCATGAGCCAACTGCCCAAGAAGACATCAAGACTAAGCCCAAGCGTGGTCGCCGCGGTAATTAGGCCCACCAAAGACAAGACAGGAGCACGCCTGTACTTAAGCAAGCAAACTCCACCAAGAAGGAGCAAGCCCCAAATGGGGGTACGGTTCCAGACCAAAATGGCTAGAGGCATGGTAATCAGCTGAAGCAAGGCCAATTGCAGGAGGTCCACAACCCAGGTGGGGCGAGGTGCAGGAATCATCAGGGAAATTAATACCGCAGTGTAGATCAGGATCTGACCAATCACAAGTGCCCGCAAGATTTGTCCTCGATAGCGAAAAAGGAAATCGATCTTTCTCTCCATCCCTTGGAGCCAAGCTACGCTCTCCTCTTCCGTCCTGTTTTCGATAAGAGCAGACCTCCCAATAAAGGGCTGTTCGTGTTCTACGCCCAAGAGGCTCAGCATGGTGGGGGCGATGTCCATATTCGTGATGAGACCTGGCCAACGGGTAGTGCCTGAAGTTAGGAGCCCTTCACCCATTCCCCAACATAGAACCGGCGTCAACCAATATCCCAGCTTGGCATGTTTCTGTGCAGGATAGGGACTCACGAGCCACACAGTCCTCTCTCTACTGCTGTCCTCTACCAGGGACGCCACAAAGTCCCGAGCCTCCGCAACGATGGCTCGCTTTAGGGCCTCCCTTTGACTTGGTACCAACTGTCCCTGGTATTGATCGAGACGAAAGGGATCGCCCAGGTCCACGATAACGAGCCTTTCTTCCGCCTGCGAAACTTCTGCGGCCAGATAGGCATAATCGGTACGTAGGCCGTAGGGATAGCTAGCATCTAGACGTGTTGCTTCCTCCCCCACACTTCCCTCCCACACTCTACCCCAGTTATCCATACCAACTAAAGCAGCCCAGGCCAAAGGATCGGTAGCATCGCTATTGCCCAAGACTCGCAAGGGAACTCCTGCGTTAAACAGGGCAGAACCGAGGGCCCCTACTTCCATTCTGTAGCTGACGGTTTGGGCCGTCTGAATCTGGGCAATTCTCGGTTGAA
>JAAYOK010000116.1 GCA_012520355.1 Bacillota bacterium
CCCATGGGCGATGAGCTCCTTTTTCGCAGAGAAAAGCACGCCCTTTACATCCAGGCGTGCTTCATGGTGGACACGAAACTCTATGCTGCACTAGGAGATACGCTGCGGATTCCCAGGAATCCGGGGCTGATTAGCCTTTTACTCGAAAATCAGGGGGGGCCAGAGCTAGCTCAGACCTTATCCACCTTGCTCACGATCTTAAGTGACCTAGAGCTGCCGGTCCTACAGCTCAGGTCCCTTGGCCAGGGAGCCCTCCATCTGGAGTTCCCTACTGATCCAGGTGAAACGAAGGGTGCTCGGGCTCTGCAGCAGATTCTCCAGGAAGCAGACGATGTCTACCTTGTGGGCTGGTATGATCAGTCCTTTGCTAGCATAAGCTCTCAGATGTAGGCAGTCTCGCCAGCATATAGTTAATGTTCAGTAAAATTTTTTAAAGACTTTTAGGGGAAAGCGAACTCTTTGGCAGGAAAAATCGAAACATTCGTGACCACTATCCATCCTATTAACGCAAACATTACCTAATGCCGATTCTGTCGATATTACACCATTTTCAGCAAGGAGGAATTGGTGTAGAAAAAATGAAGTACATAGGTAATGAAGAAGATAGAGGGAGTGTTCGAGCGTGAAGATTTCTCTTGTGAAGACCACAGCCCCCAAAGTGAAACCAGACCAAAACAACCTGGGCTTTGGACGATTTTTTACCGACCATATGTTCATTATGGACTACACAGAGGGTAAGGGCTGGCATGATGCCCGGATTGTTCCCTACGGACCTCTATAGATGGAGCCGGCCTGTGCCGTACTCCACTATGGGCAGGCGGTTTTTGAAGGCATGAAAGCCTACAGGAGTCCAGAAGGTAGGGTGTTGTTGTTCCGGCCAGAGCAGAACATGGCCCGACTCAACCGCAGTAATGCCCGGATGTCGATTCCACAATTTGATGAAGATTTTATGCTGGGTGCCATCAAAAAATTGGTGACGTTGGACCAAGACTGGATTCCCAGTGCACCTGGCACAGCTCTGTACCTCAGGCCCTTTATCATCGGCTGCGATAATGTCTTGGGTGTGAGGGCATCCTCATCGTACAAATTTATGGTGATTCTCTCGCCTGTAGGCGCCTATTACAAAGAGGGCCTCAATCCTGTGAGCATCTGGGTTGAACCCCATTATGTACGTGCAGTACGAGGCGGTACCGGCTATGCAAAGGCGGCGGGTAACTACGCGGGTAGTCTCCTGGCCCAAAAGAATGCACAGGCCCAAGGCTATTCACAGGTGCTTTGGTTGGATGGTTTGGAGCGCAAGTATGTGGAGGAAGTTGGGGCTATGAATGTGTTTTTCAACATCGATGGCGAACTGATTACGCCAGACTTGGGTGATAGCATCCTGCCTGGTATTACCCGTGACTCGGTACTACAGCTCCTCCATTCCTGGGATATTCCCACCAGCGAACGCAAGCTGAGTGTGGAAGAGATCTTCCAGGCGCAGGAGGAAGGTCGTCTGAAGGAAGCCTTTGGCTGCGGCACCGCTGCTGTGATTAGCCCCATTGGAAAACTTGGCTGGGGAGAACGGGTCATTGAGATTGGCGACGGCAAGATTGGCGAAGTCAGCCAGAGACTCTACGATACGATCACGGGAATTCAAAATGGCCGTATCGCAGATCCCTTTGGCTGGATC
>JAAYOK010000117.1 GCA_012520355.1 Bacillota bacterium
AGCCTGCGGAGCCCACCAGGAACTCAGATCCTCCCTTGCCCTCCTATTGTACCACAGTTATTACGAATATCAAGGGATATGTTGCTTGCGTAGCAAGCTACAGACGTAGAGTAATCTCATCCGGTAACAGCGCCCGCTCCCCGCGGGCGTCTTCGATCAAGAGGCGACCATCAGTAAGGACATCCTTTGCTCTCGCTTCAAAGGAGTGGCCTCCGTGATAGATGGTGATTTGACGGCCGAGAAAATTACCATATTGATGAAACAAGGGGGAGAGATCACTCTTCCCTTGGGCCAACTGAAATCCCTCCTCGATACCTAAAAGGGCCACATCCAAGATACCAAAGCGGGGCCAAAGGTGGCCAGTAGCCTCCGCCAAAGACGTGCGTGGACTCGCCTCACTTTGTGGGGCGGTGTTCACATTGATGCCGATCCCCAGAATAAGCCAGCGTTCTCCTTTGATGTGTACAGCCTCTGCCAAAATTCCACCGAGTTTCTTAGGGCCGAACCAAAAATCATTGGGCCATTTTATCTTGAGATTGGGAACATAGGATTCCAGACTCTGAATGACACCGATACCTACAGCGAGGGTGAGATTTTGTGGAATTTTCCCAGGGGAACAGCGCCAAACTAGACTAAAGGTCAACGACGATTTGTCAGAATCCCACTTGCGTCCGCGCCGACCCTTACCCTCTGTTTGCTCTAGGGCCCACAATACTGTTCCCGATGCACCCCCATTTCTTATATAGCTTCTTGCGAAATGATTAGTTGAGCCCAGCATGGGATATATTTCAATTGTCTTGACCAAGTTCTTCCCCCATTGGACACAGTTAACAGGTTCCACTATGAGCTCACTCCTTGCCTGGGCAGTCCTACGTACGTTATAATACGTACGTAGAATGGATAAAAAAGATTAGGAGGATTATTATGCAAAACAGAAAACGTATTTTCAGTGTTCTACTTCTTGTCGGTGTTTTGTTGGTACTCAGCGGCGTAATAGGCCACCTATCACCTATGACTACCGCCGAAGAGGCTGTAAAGGCGCCTATAGCCACACCTATTCTCGTTGACAACCCCTATTTGATCGCGGATATTGCTGAAATGGCCAGTCCTGCCACGGTCTTTCTCTCGGTAGAATGGCCCGTGGTGGAAGAGACCCCCTCTCCACGATCAAGAAGTATGACGACAGATCCCTTTTACAACTTCTTTTTCGACTATTGGTTCAATGATCCCTTTACCCCGCGTCAAAGGGCGCCGCAACGAAGTGCAGGCTCTGGCTTCATCATTGAGGAATCAGGCATCATCCTCACCAACCAGCATGTAGTTGGTAACAAGGGTGATGGTCAAACCATCAAAGTCATCGTAGACGTTCCTGGTCTTGAGCGAGAGTATCAGGCAGAGATCATGGGATCGGATCAACGTTTAGACTTGGCAGTCTTGCAGATTATCAATGAAGATAATCATGTTTTCCCCACTGTACCTCTAGGTGATTCCGATCAATCCAGAATTGGCGAATGGATGATTGCCATCGGTAATCCCTATGGCGAATCCTTGCATCACACGGTTACCGTGGGTGTACTGAGCGCTAAGGGCCGCGAAATTAGTATTCGTAACCAAGATACCGGCGAACTGCAGGTCTATGAGAATCTTATGCAAACAGATGCTGCCATTAATACGGGTAACTCTGGCGGACCCTTGCTGAATATGAAGGGCGAGGTCATTGGTATTAACACAGCTGTTCATGCCAGTGCCCAAGGAATTGGTTTTGCCATTCCCATCAATGTTGCCAAAGATGTCTTAGAAGAACTGATGACAACAGGTAGTGTCAGTCTCCCAAGCGCACCTTGGATTGGAATCTACCATCAAAATATCACAGAAAATCTGACGGACCAACTACGTCTCCCCGATAACAAGGGAGTACTGGTCCTAGATGTAATCCAAGGCTCACCTGCGGCAGAAGCTGGTCTAAAGGCTTGGGACGTGATTCGACGCATCGGGGACACCGATATCTTCTCCACCGATGACGTAATTGCGGAAATCTCCAATTACGAAGTAGGCGATGAGATTATGCTAACGGTGATGCGCCAAGGCGAAATCATGCTGATTCCACTGACCCTCGGTGACAAACCCGCCCACCTGAGATAAACAAGAACCGTAAAGAAAAACGACCCGTTGTTTTGGGTCGTTTTTTTATTCCTTAGATTAAGCTTTCAGGTGCCGGTCGAAGCGGCTCCTTGCTGAGGGTCGTTGTCGGCTCTGACACGACATCGCCTTTGGCGTCCTCTGGTTGTTCGGCGCTGGCTTGTTCCTCTACGCCAGGTGCTCCTAGGTTCTCTAGGGCATCGCCTTCCATGATTGCCAAGAACTCTTCTCTACCGAGGGTTTCCACATCGAGGAGTGCTTCAGCCACTGCATCGAGCTTCGCCCGGTGTTCGGTAAGAATAGCCTTTGCCGTTTCATAACTCGAGTCAACCAGCTTGTGTACTTCCTCATCAATGATTTCGGCTACGCCTTCACTGTAATTGCGCTCCCTGGAGATGTCTCGCCCTAAGAAGACCAAGTCTTCCCCATTGGGCCGACCAAAGGTTAGAGGACCGAGGCGCTTGCTCATTCCCCACTCCATGACCATCTTGCGGGCTATCCGCGTCACGCGTTCCAAGTCATTGGATGCACCTGTACTGATTTCGTCGAGAGCTAACTCTTCCGCAGCGCGACCACCAAGCAGGTTCACGAGCTCGTCCTGCAACTTAGAGCGGCTCGCCACAAAGCGCTCTTCTTCTGGTAGCATCATGGTATAGCCACCTGCTCCACCGCGACCTACAATGGTCACCTTATGGACGGGATCACCATGCTTGGAGAAGTGGGCGACCACAGCATGACCTGCTTCGTGATAGGCGAACACTTTTCGATCAATTTCATGGAGTCTCCGATTCTTCTTTTCCGGCCCCATGACAACTCGGTCGATTGCTTCTTCCACATCATGCATGTCAATGGTCTTGCGATTGCCCCTAGCGGCTAAAATTGCCGATTCGTTGAGGACATTCTCCAGATCCGCCCCAGAAAAGCCTGGTGTACGTCGGGCCACAACATTCAGGTCAACATCGGGCTGTAGAGGCTTACCGCGACTATGGATTTTCAAGATTTCGGTCCGTCCCTGGAGGTCCGGACGATCCACAACCACTTTACGGTCGAAACGACCTGGACGTAACAAAGCGGGGTCTAAAACATCGGCCCTATTTGTTGCGGCCATAATGATAATTCCAGAGTTTGTTTCAAAACCATCCATCTCAACCAACAACTGGTTGAGAGTCTGTTCCCGCTCGTCATGACCGCCACCTAAACCGGCACCACGTTGGCGTCCTACTGCATCTAGTTCATCAATGAAAATAAGACAAGGAGCATTCTTCTTGGCGTTTTCAAAGAGATCCCGCACTCGAGAAGCACCAACACCGACAAACATTTCCACAAACTCAGAACCACTGATGCTAAAAAACGGTACGCCTGCTTCGCCTGCAACTGCCCTGGCTAGCAAGGTTTTTCCTGTACCAGGAGGTCCCACTAAGAGAACACCCTTGGGTATCTTGGCTCCAACTTCGTTGAACTTCTTGGGATGTTTCAAAAAGTCTACAATCTCCACGAGTTCCTGTTTGGCCTCATCGACTCCCTCCACATGGTCAAATGTGACTTTGCGCTTTTCCTCATGATGTAGACGGGCTCTACTCTTGCCAAACGACATGGCACGATTATTGCCACCCTGCATTTGATTCATGATAAATAGCCAGAACAAGGCCAAAACAACAATAAAAATCAGATTAGGCAATAGCGCCATCCACCATGGAGGTTGCGGTGGCAACTCTGCCTCTAACTGTACATTGCGTGTTTCCAAACGATCGGCAACATCCGCCATCTTGCCCACAGGCACTAAGGCCGTGAACACGGTGCCATCTCGCAACCGTCCTTCCACATGCTGATCTCCAACCAATTTGACAGACGCTACCCGATCATCATCGATGAACTGTAGTAGTTCTGAGTAATACAATTCCTTGGCAGGAGTTCCTGGCGAATAGAGATTACTCACAATTGATACTGCAATAATGGCAATCAGTAAGTATAAACTGATGCCGCGAAGAAATTTATTCAAATTCTGCCCTCCCTTTCCGGAGCCAAGAGCACAACAATAGCGATACGTTAGTCAATTATAACATAAGGGTATGGGCGTGACAATCGTTCACAGACATTATTTCAAACTCAGACGCAATACCCGTTTAGTCGACTTGGTAATGGCCCCCTTCGAACTACGGCGCAGGGTGGGGATCCATAGAATATCCTCTTGGTCACAGACAAGGGGAAAAAAGTCCCTTTGCTCCAAAGGAACATGTCCGTCAATCATGAGATCCTTGACTTTTTTCGTTCCGCCACCAAAGAGCCGCAGGCGATCACCTGCTTGTCGTCGCCTGACAATTAAGGGCAAGGCCAGGGCGTCGAGATCAAAATCCTCGCAGTTTTCTTGTCGTTCCAACCCGTCATTGGGCAAGAGTTCAGCCTGGATCGTAAACGGACCAACCCTCAGCTCGCCACCGAGCTTCAACTCCGTAGTCTGCCAAGCCTTGCCGGCAAACTCACCCACAAAGATGAATGCAGCGGTGGCCGAAACGGGACACTGGGGCAGAGAAAGGCGGAAACTTGAACCTTCGGCTAATCTCTGGCGCCAATCTTCAATGTGACTGTAGCTAATCTGGAGCAGGTGGCCTTTGTACGACTGCAATAGCCCCCTAAGAACGCGGCGCTGCATGGATGTGGAGAGCTCGGCGTAGACACTGCGGGGGAATGTGACTTGTCCATGTCGCCACCGCAGATGCTGGGAAAGAACTTCCTCGGCCCTTTGCTGTAACTCTCGTTCATCTTCCTTGGCTAAGTCCGCCAGTTGCACCAGTTGAGCAATGATTTCCGGATTATACTCCTTGACCAAGAGGGGCAAAAGTTCCTGTCGAATCTTATTGCGTAAATAGACTGGCTCAAAGTTGCTTTCATCCAGAACATAGGGAACCTCAAAATCTGCACAGTACCTAAGTAGCTCGTCCTTATAAAAATCCAATAGGGGACGGATATAGGGACCGCGCTGGGGTGGAATCCCCGCGAGCCCATGAACGCCAGAACCGCGAATCAAGCGCATCAAGACAGTCTCAGCCTGATCATCACCATGATGACCCAGGGCAATGCGATGATAGCCATTTGCTTCCGCGAAGTTCCGCAAGAGCTGGTAGCGAATCTTCCGGGCCCCTTGCTGCTTAGACTCCCCGCTTTCTGTCAAAAATCCCGTGATATCGTAGGATTCGATCTGGGCTGGAATACCAAGCTTCTGGGCATATTCCTTGACAAACACTGCTTCTTGGGAAGCCGTCTCCCGAAAGCCGTGGTTTAAATGATAAACCCCTATTCGTTTGGGATTGTAACGCCAGAGAAGATGGAGCAATACCATAGAATCTGGTCCACCACTCACTGCAACTAAGATCCGCTCTTGCGGGTTCACAGAGAGTTTTTGTAGATTGTTTATAAACACAGGAAACAGATCCCTAGCCACTTGACTGCACCCTCCTATAGCTTGCAAGCTCGCAATTGGCCCGAACGAGCCGTGCCACAACCACCATCATATCATCATCGACCCGCCCATCGGCCACATCGATACTATCGGCTAAGATGGTCTCCGCCATAACGGACATATCGTCATGCAGCTGAAGCCGCCTTAAATTCCAACACATCCACTCGTCTTGACGAGCAATCTTGCGCTGGGCATCTAAAACGCCATCAGTCGTCATGATAAGGACTTCGCCTTCCTGCAACATTCTCCTATCAGATTCCACATCCACTTGGGATAAAACACCCACTGGTAACGTGTGATTATGGATGATCTCCACTTCCCGTCCTCGTTTAATGAAACTAGGGGCCGCGCCAATCTTAACAAACTCCAACTGCCCCGAAAAGAGATCTACCACAACCATGTCGATGGTCACAAACATATCGTCTTGATTCCGTAATAGTAACAGGTGATTGATGAGGGAGACAGATGTTGCCAGATCATATCCGGCCTTGATCATGCGCTCTAAAAGGCGGAGGGTAACACTGCTTTCCGTATGGGCCTTCAGCCCGACTCCCATTCCATCACTCAAGATGATGGCGACCTTGCTTGTGGCAATCTCAAAGGTGATTTGATTGTCACCTGAGATATCGGTGCTGGCCACCTTGGCCCTGCCGATCTCCACCTTAAAGCGAGGACAGGGCGAGATTTTGAAACCACAGACTCCCTTCTCCCGACAATTACTATTGGAAACTGCGTAACGCTGGGAGGCTATGGTTCCGCTGGCAAACTCAGCAATCTCCTGGCAGAACACCTTGGACTGACAGGGTTCTTTGCGTGCACCATAGATCTCGAAGCCGTCAAAAATCGGTAAGACAGTTATGTGAGAAAGGTCAACGCCACAAAACTCCCGCAAGAGTACTTCTTCTAGTTCTTTGGTGAAGGTGGGTTCGGGGGAAAAGGATGTTTTCATGGTCTTGAGTAACTCGGCCATGTCATGCATTTGCCTGTGAAAGAGAGGATTTTCATTATCCAGGAGAGTATTCTCCAACTCCTCAAAAACAGTCAAGTAGCCGTCAATCTTCTGATCAAACACCTCTTTTAAGTGCTCACTATAGCCCTTGCTTTGCTGTTCGAAAGCCTCGGTACCTGGAATAATGCGTTTGAGCAGATTGAGCCTCTGCTCCGAAACCCTGCCGGTTGCTACAGCTGCCGTCAGGGCAGTAAGAAGCCAAGCTAAGGTCTCAAGGTCTACAGGTCTCGAAGCAGAAAAAACCAAAGCCAGCAGGGGACCAACATAGTATCCCCAGCTAAACCTATAGAGAAAACCAGTGAGTAGACTTGCGATAACAATAAATAAGACCATCTCCACTGGCTCACCTAGGAGCATAGCTAAAAGGGCTAAAGCGGGGCCTAAGATACACGAAACGCCCAGTCCACCTAAGCGCGCTCCTAAAAGAACCAGAACCACGATTAGAAATAGACGGGGCGAGAGGCCGCCAAAATTCCAGTTGATCGAGACAATGAGAGTTAAGGCAAGGAGAAACGCATAGAGTTCGCCCCAAGCCAGTCTTCTTTCAAAACACCAGTTCAGGGCAGGATATAAGAGACGATACAAGAACAGAGCAAAAACGCACTCAGTGATACTCACAATGAACACCATGGGCACAGGAACCAAGAGATAGTGCAGGACCAGTTTGACCAGGAGGACACTACAGATGACCCATCTGCGACCGGTCGTTTCGCCTATTCCTGGTCCCAGGATCAACACGCCTAAAGCACCATAATAGGGCAAGGCAAGGGTTACACCAAGTTGACTGGTTATCCCCAGGGCTACTCCAAGTAAGGGTATAACTGTAGCTTTTGGACGCAGTCGCCGGTAGACTGCAAGATAGGTTAAGCCTAAAGGCCAGATCTCCCCGAAAATGGGAGCTCGGCCCAGGAGAAAGCCAATAATCCCCCATGCTAATGGGGAATCGGCCCACCGGGCCAGAATTTGGTAAGCAGAAAACTTGTCTTTATCCGATAAGAGAGGGACAGACAAAACCTTCGACATGAAACCAACTCCTTTTTACCCCATGTCCAAAATAATAACAAGAGTTGCGGAGTGAATTTGTCGAAGGAAGTAACTTTCCCTCATTATTTATCTTGTTTTTTCGAGAAAAACGTAAAAACCCTACAAAATTTGTAGGGTTTTGTTGGTTTATTATGGTAGCGGCGGCTGGATTTGAACCAGCGACTCTACGGGTATGAACCGTATGCTCTGACCAACTGAGCTACGCCGCCAGACACTTACTTATTATACCCAGGGCCTACAGCAAAGTCAAGGGTACTTCGGACAATAAATTACATCGGCTGGGAATCTTCATTTCCCCTCTCCTCCATGCTATAATAAAGTCGTACAGGTCACTTTGCACCATCTGGAGGTCATCCAATGACGAAAACTAAGCAAATCTTTACAATCCTATATCTGATTCTTGTCCTAAGCGTTAGTGCCATGGCCGCAAGCTATGAGGGTCGGGTTCTTCAGGTGGAAACAGCAGATCCCCAGCCCTATGGAGATGAAACTTGGGAAACACAAATCTTGACCATACGCCTCTTGTCGGGTCCTGAGCGAGACAGAACAGTTCAGATCCTGCACACACTGACCGGTCATCCCTATTATGATCTGGTCGTCAAAAAAGGCGATCGAGTTATCTTAGAGGCCGAAGGGGGAGATGTTGAACCCGAGTACTTCTTGGCGGACTTTTCCAGAAAGACTCCTCTCATGGTCATTACAGTTTTGTTTGCCCTGTCGGTCATCGCCATTGGTGGACGCCAGGGGCTTAAGGCCATCCTCTCCCTCATGGGCATGGGCGTTGTGATCGTAAAAATGATCCTCCCCTTGGTCTTACGAGGCTATAATCCCATCTTTGTCACCGTGGGCATATCATCTGCCCTGACAGTTCTCTTCATTCTCTTTGTAGCTGGATACAGTAGAAAAACAATTGCTGCCGTCTGCGGAACGGTAGGAGGTCTTGTAACCGCAGGTCTTCTAGCTTATATCCTGGGCAAAGCCAGTTATCTTACGGGCCTTGCCTCCAGTGAAGCCCAGATGCTGCAATATTTTGATGCTTCCATTGATTTTCAAGGACTGCTCTTCTCCGGGATCATCATCGGGGCCTTAGGAGCCATTTTAGAC